>JAYSVL010000429.1:0-13796 GCA_043718595.1 Gemmatimonadaceae bacterium | reverse complement strand
GTTCATCTCCGGCACGCCATCGCGTGATCAGCGCGCCGTCGATCGACGCCTCGTCTTCTCGTTCGGCCTCGATCATAGCGTCTGCCACGTTGGACGTGGTGGCCCCGACGACGTTAAGCTGCGTCCATGCATCCAGAAATCATCGGTCATCGCGGCGCGCCAAGGGAACGTCGCGAAAACACCCTGCCATCGTTTGCACAGGCGCTCGACGAGGGTGCGGACGGCGTGGAGTTGGATGTGCACATGACCCGGGACAATGTGATCGTGGTGCACCATGACCGGACAGTGTCAGCGGCGATGCACGCGTCGAGCGCTGGGGCTGCGTTGCGCGACGTAACGGCCGGTGCGCTCCGAGACATGCCACTCGATAGCGGTGATCTGATCCCAACGCTGGATGAGGTCTTTGCGCTCGTCGACGGCCGCGCGACGGTGTACGTCGAGGTGAAAGCCGCAGGGATAGAGGCGGCGCTGGCCGCGTGTTTGCAACGCTGGCCACTCGCGCGAGTCGCCGTCCACGCCTTCGACCATCGGATTCCCGTTGCCGTGCGCGCGCTTTGTCCGGAACTCGATATCGGTTTGTTGAGCGCGTCCTACCCCATTGACATTGCCGCAGTGCTACGCGGCACAGCAGCCACGGCGCTGTGGCAGCAGGCAGAGTTGATCGACGAGGCGCTGGTGCGCGAGGTGCACGACATGGGTGCTCGCGTCATTGCCTGGACGGAGAACGATCCCGAGCGTGCGCGGGCACTCATCGGCATGGGCGTCGACGCCATCTGCACCGACACCCCTGGACTGTTGCGCGCAGGCTTGGGTCTGTAGTCAGCTTGTCGGCGTCGGCAGTCAGCTCGTCGGCAGTCAGCTCGGCGGCAGTCAGCCCGTCGGCGGCTCTGCCGTACTCTCGGAGGTACTTGCGCCGGTGGCAGCGCGCGCGGACGCCAGTTCCTTCTCCATCCCCTTCGCTTCGATGTCACGCAAACGCATCGCCACCATCAAGCGGTCCAGCGTTTCCGCATCTAAGTCGTGGCCGGCGTCCTTCGCGCGAAAGACCGCATACCCCAATGCTTCGGCGGCTTTGTCCGCTTGCTCACGCGCACGGTAGGCATCGATCCGCAGCTTGCCTTCATCGAAGACGTCCTGTGCGGCCTTGCCGGCCTTGTCGATGCCCTCTTTGACCTTGTCCCAAATCGCCATCGCTGGTCTCCGGAAGTGGATTCGTGCCTGCTTGCTAACGTACGGACGGACGCGACAGGAGTTACGGACTCTCGAGCGGAAACAACAAAGGGTTCCCAATCGTCTGGGAACCCTGAACTACACCATGTCCGATCGCTTACGCGGTGACCGCGACGTCGTCGGCGCTCTCTTCGTAGACCACCGGCACGACGCTCACCTTGTAGCGTCGCTTGGTGTGATGTTCGAACTGCACCACACCCTCAACGAGCGAATAGATGGTGTAGTCGGTACCCATGCCCACGTTCGTTCCCGGGTGCCACTTTGTGCCGCACTGGCGAAGAATGATGTTGCCCGGAATGACGAACTCGCCGCCGTACTTCTTAATGCCACGATACTGCGGATTCGAATCGCGACCGTTGCGCGATGAGCCGACGCCTTTCTTATGTGCCATGACCATTGCTCCAGGAGGGAAGCGCTGCCGATGCGGCGCGCCACCGGCGTTCAGCCGAGGGTGATGTCCTTAATGCGCACTTCGGTGAACTTCTGCCGATGACCCTGCTTGCGGGCATAGTTCTTTCGACGCTTGAATTTGAAGACGATGATCTTATCGTCGAGACCATGCTTGACGATCTGGCCGGTGACTTTTGCACCGCTCAGCGTGGGCACGCCTGTGCGAACAGAACTGCCATCGGAGCCCAACAGCACGTCATTGAACTCAACGGCCGTGCCGGCCTCGCCGAGTAGCGACGGAATACGAAGTGTCTTGCCCGGTTCGGCGCGGAACTGCTTGCCGCCGGTGCGAATGATCGCGTAGCTCATGAAAGTATCGTGTGTAAGACGTCTGAAACGCAGCCTAGAAGGTTATCCGACTTGAGCTTACGTGTCAAGCTATCAGGCCAGCGCATACTGCTGCGTCACGTCGCGCTGCGCGCCCCGCATGACCAGCTTCATCTCGTCTGGTTTAAGCAGTGGATCGTCCCGAAGGTCGAGAGCGAACCCTGCCAACTTCTCCAATCGCTTGACGAAATCGTGCTCCTGTTCGAGCACATGCAACGCGACTTCGGGATGGAGCCGGAGAGTGACTGGCTCTTTGCGGCCCTCGCTAGCCATCCGTCGCACGGCCCGTTCTACACGACGGACAATGGTCTCCGGGGTGAAAATGCGACCGGTGCCGGTGCACGTTGGGCACGATTCCGTCATGCTCTGCCAGTGGCTTTGGCGCACGCGCTGGCGGGTCATCTCGATCAGGCCAAGATCACTTACGGCGAATGCTTTGGTGCGGGCCCGGTCGCGACTCAGGTTGGCGCGTAATTCGTTGAGCACGCGGTCACGGTTGGACTGCGTTTCCATGTCGATGAAGTCGCAGACGATGATGCCGCCGACATCGCGCAGTCGTAGCTGACGCGCGATCTCCCTTGCTGCTTCCGTGTTGGTCTTGAGAATCGTCTTTTCCGGATCGCGCTTGCCTGTATACCGTCCGGAATTGACGTCAATCGAGACCAGCGCCTCGGTTGGCTCGATGATCAGGTATCCACCCGACGGCAAGTCACACCGACGCTTGAACAGGTCACGCAACTCGGTCTCAATGCCGGCCTTGTCGAAGAGCGACACACTCTCTTCGTAAAACTTGACGCGTTCCACAAGCTCCGGCGCGATCCCTTGCAGATACTCGGTGATCTCGTTGAATACCTGCCGCGAGTCAACGGTGACGCCTTCGACCTTGGCGCTGAACAGGTCGCGAATCAATCCGCGCGTCACATTCGTTTCGCGATGTACCAGCGCGGGCGCGCGCAAAAACTGCGTCTTCCGCTTGATGCGCTTCCAGTTGTTGATCAGCGTGGTCAGTTCACGCTGGAAGGTTTCCGTGGTCGCGTCCTCGCTGACCGTGCGCACAATTACCCCGCCCACATCGTCCGGCAGAATCTCCTGCATCATTTGCCGGAGTCGCTGTCGCTCTCCGCGTTCGTCGATCTTCCGGCTCACCCCGACTTTTGAGGCGAAGGGCATGTAGACGATGAAGCGGCCAGCCAGGGACACCTGCGCGGTGACGCGCGGCCCCTTGGTCGAAATGGGTTCCTTGCTGATCTGGACGAGAATGTCGTCGCCGCGCTTGAGCAGATCCTGAATCGGGCGGACTTCTTTGCGACCGCGACGACCACCGCCACCGGACGGCGCGTCGTCGTTGCCGTCTTCTTCGTCCTCATCTTCGTCGTCCGACACGGACGCGTCATCAACCACCACGTCGGCGGCATGCAGGAAGGCGGACTTTTCGGTACCGATGTTCACGAAGGCGGCCTGAATACCCGGGAGTACCGCTTCGACCTTGCCGAGGTACACGTCGCCAACCATGCGTCGTGCATCCGGCCGATCGACCAGCAGCTCCACGAGCAGACCGTCCTCGATGATCGCGACCCGCGTCTCACGCGGCGTCGCATTCACCAGGATCTCTCGCTTCATTCTGTCTTGTCACGTCCCGCGTTCAGGCGGCGGCGACTCCGCTTGACCTAAACGACGACGAACTCGGTGATACCACAGGAATTCTGATCGTCGGCGCGACGCGCTCTGGGGCGTTTGGCGGCTGTCGGCCACGGGCGCGCTGGCCCCGACCAACAACATGCCAATACGCAAACAGCTCGCGAGTCGCACGAGCTGTCGGCGCCTGATGCAACGATCACGAAACAGCAGCTACTGGGGCAGGCCAACAGGGAACAGTACACGGGATAGAACGCTGGACGCAATGCACCCTGTCGCATCGATGCAACGGCGACGCCCTCAGTCGACTAAACCCTTGAGCAGATGGCGAGCAATCACGATGCGCTGGATTTCACTGGTGCCCTCGCCGATTTCGCCAATCTTTGCATCACGCATGTAGCGCTCGACCGGATAATCCTTGGTGTAGCCGTATCCGCCGTGGATCTGCACTGCTTTCAGGGTCGCGCGCATGGCGAGCTCCGAGCAGAATAACTTTGCAATGGCGGCCTCCTTGCCAAACGGTTTCTTATTTTGGGCCAACCACGCGGCATGGTACACCAGATGGCGCCCGGCTTCCAGTTCGGTCGCCATGTCGGAGAGTTGAAACTGGATGCCCTGAAATGACGCGATGGCTTGCCCGAACTGCTTGCGAACGGACGCATACTTGAGCGCCTCTTCGAAGGCGCCTTGTGCGACGCCGAGCGACAGTGCCGCAATGCCGACGCGACCAGCGTCAAGCGTTTTCATAAAGTTGATAAAACCCAACCCTTCGGTGCCCAGCAGATTCTCCGCCGGCACTTCAACATTATCGAACAGCAGCTCGCGCGTGTCTGAGGCACGCCAGCCAAGTTTGTCCTCCTTCTTGCCAGACGTGAACCCGGGCATTGGCGTCAATGAATCATCGTGCCCGGCGCCCAACACTCGGCACCGTTCGATGTCGACACTATTCTTGGTAAGAATGAACGACGAAATGCCCTTCGTGCCCTTTGATGGGTCGGTCACCGCCGTGACAACGAAGATTTCGCCAACGCCAGCGTGAGTGATGAATCGCTTCGAGCCATTCAGCACATAGTGACCATTCCGCTTGACTGCCGTGGTTCGCGTTCCGCCCGCATCGCTGCCAGCGCTCTCTTCGGTGAGGCCAAATCCGCCCAGCACCGTGCCACTGGCGAGCAGCGGGACGTAGCGCTGGATTTGCGCCGACGTACCAAAGTTGACGATCGGTGACGTACCGAGCGTGGTGTGTGCGCTGATCGTGATCGAGTGCGACGCATCCACCCGCGCCAACTCTTCGATGGCAATCATGAAGCTCAGAGTGTCGAATCCTGCACCGCCCATCTCCTCTGGCCACGGAATTCCGAGCAATCCCAGCTCGCCCATGGCCTTGACGTTCTCCCACGGAAAGGTGGAATCGGCATCGTGCTTGGCAGCGACGGGCGCAACACGGTCGCGCGCAAAGGTGCGGACCATCTCTCGGACCGCGAGGTGCTGCTCGGTGAAGTACAGACTATCGTCCATTACTCAAGGGTCAGGTGCTTCGTGAGCGGGAGCGCACGCGAGCCGTTTTTTTAGCGGTCGCACGCGGTGAGGTTGGGGTGGTAGTACCGGAACAGCGGTCGCAGGCATTGCAGGTAGACCGCGCCTCGGGATCACCGAAATACCGTAAAATAAAGGCACGCCGACAGTAACGTGTCTGCGCATAACGTTGCATGGCATCAAGACGATTGAGATCGGCATGGCGTCTCTGTTCAAGAGCTTGCCAGTCCACCGGCAACCACTTGGCATCGCGGCACCGCTCGTCGAGCCTGAACCCTGCTCCAGTACGCGACCATGTCACGAATTGCTGGGATTCGAGCCGATCTAGGACGGGCGTGACACCCATAGCGCCACCGAGTCCGGGCGGGAGGCCGTCGAGGTCGATCGACGCTCCTACTTCAAGTCGTTTCCCAACCGAGCGCCAGAGCGCGCGTAACACTTCCTTGTCATACTCGCGCTCGCCAGACAACTCCTTGATGATTCGGGCGGGAGTGGCGAGCAGCCGCACCCATACACGTCCGGCCGTCGGCGGTTCGACGGTGAGCCCACCAGCACTGGCGAGTA
Organism: Gemmatimonadaceae bacterium; assembly: GCA_043718595.1. Taxonomy (GTDB): domain Bacteria; phylum Gemmatimonadota; class Gemmatimonadetes; order Gemmatimonadales; family Gemmatimonadaceae; genus Gemmatimonas. The sequence continues at coordinate 8,054 of JAYSVL010000429.1, read as the reverse complement.
CACGGAGCGCGGCGGACGCTTTTCGATCGCCTGCTTTCGGTGGCAAGCGCTCGGCGATGTCGTCCACACCAAGCGCGACGAACGAGTGAGGATCGGCGTGATTGCGCAGTACGCGCCAGGTCCGCTCGATCAGCGCGCGGTCCGGGTGCGCTTGCTCAACAAAGAACTCGTGCGTAAAGCGATCGGGATAGGCATGCAGCAACACGCAGACGCTCTCCTGGCCATCGCGTCCCGCTCGCCCCGCCTCCTGATAGTACGCTTCCAGTGATCCAGGCATCGCATGGTGCACCACGAGTCGCACATCGGGCTTATCGATGCCCATGCCAAACGCACTCGTCGCCACGATAACGCGCGCCCGTTCCTCCATGAATGCATTCTGGGCGCGTTGCCGAAGCCCGTCGTCGAGACCCGCGTGGTAGGCCACCGCCTTCACGCGACCGCGCACCAGCACCGACGTTACGCGCTCGACCGCCTTTCGTGTCGGTGCATACACAATCGCGGGCCCGGGCGCATCGCGCAGCCATTGCACCGCGGACGAGTCTTTGTCTGGCTGCGTTCGCGTCGGTACGACGTGATACGTCAGATTGGTGCGATCAAACCCCGCCACTACAACATCCGCATTGCGCAGCTCAAGTTGCCGCACAATGTCGGCGCGCACCTCGGGTGTCGCCGTGGCCGTAAGGGCCACCGTCTGCGGTGATCCCATGCGCTCGCGCAGGCTGCCGATGCGGCGATAGCTTGGACGAAAGTCGTGTCCCCATTGGCTAATGCAATGGGCTTCATCGACGGCCAGCAGCGCAATTCCGATGTCAGTCAGTCGCTTGAGCGTGCGACCGGCGTCGAGTCGTTCCGGTGCCAAATAGAGCAGTTTGAGCGAGCCCTCGGTGGCCGCGGCCATACGGTTGGCGACCTCGGGCATGCTGAGCGAACTGTTGATGAACGCCGCTGGCACACCTCGTCGCTCCAGCGCATCGACCTGGTCCTTCATCAAGGAAATGAGCGGTGACACCACAACCGTGAGACCAGGGCGGACTAGCGCCGGGACCTGGTAGCAGAGCGACTTGCCGCCACCCGTTGGCAGTACCACGAGTGTGTCGCGTCCCGACAATACCGACTGCACCGCACGAATCTGTGGCGGTCGGAAATCGGGGTAACCGAAGGATCGGCGTAGCGTTTGTCGCGCCTGATCCAGCGTGCCGAGGTTGTGCGGTTGGCTCATGACTGGATGGAACACTTGGTACCACCGCGATGCATCATCATTCCGCCGCCGCGCAACACCTCAGACTGCGCGCGCGAAGTGCCCGCGGGTGAATGCCCCCGACAATAGCTGACGCGATGCGCTGAGGTTGGGCTCACGATCCGATGCCAATGCATCAAGTGCATCACGATACGCCCGCGTGATCGCCTCGATCGGATCCCCTGGCACGTTGAACAGCAGATGATAACCTCGGACGCCAAACGTCCACAGTGTGGGCAAATACTCCGCACCATCGACCGGGCGCGAATGCAGCAGTCGGTTTCGACAGTCGGAATCCGTCGCAACGGCGAATGTGTACCCCGCAGGATCGGTGAGCGACACATTGACATGCTTTTGCACACAAAGGTCTCGACACGATCCGGGTACGCGATCGAACGCCGCCGACAACACACAGTGTTCGATGGTCATGCCCTCTGGCCGACCATACACCAGCGTGTCAAAGCCCGCGCCACGCCACGGCTTGACGAGCGCGCCGAGCTCGTCAACGGTGAGTTCAATCGACGTGCAGATGCGCGATGCGCCCAGCTCAAAGACGAGCGCCGCCGAATGTTGGTTGAAGACATTCGTTGCGTAGTCGGCAATGACATCACGACCGCCGCCCAACTCTGCAACCAGGCCGAGGTGACCGGAGAGCAACGGCACACCAAGGTCAAGCCACTTCTCGAGCGCTGGTCGATCATCTGGGCGCACGATCGATGGTGTGCGCAATCGAAGTGACACGCCTTGCGCGGCGAGGTCGTGCTGTAGCGTGGTCACGCGAGCGCGAGGTGGTGTCGGATGACGGAGAAATGGGTCTAACACGATCTCCGTCGCGCCGCCTTCCGCCGCACGCCGTGCACCGTCGATGTCATATACAACCGCACGCAGCGCGAACACGTCCGTTACGGGTGCGGCGGTCACGCGGACATCGGCGATGGCCTTGGCGATGGTGTCTTGACGCGATGCAACGACGTTCACGCGTTGCCACCCCCGCTGCTCCTGCAATTGTTCGACTGCGTGCTGGCGAAGGCGATTGAGTTCGCTGACTGGCAGGAACATGCCAGGCGCAAGACCGCTGTCATCGATCGCGCCGAGCACAAACGCTGATTCACCGAGCCGTCCGAACTGCTCGCGCAGCTGTGCCGCGTCGAGCGCACGCCTGGATGCTGGCGCCAGCGGAACGTCGCCTCGCACCGTCACCTCATCGTCGCCTGCGCGCCAGATCGTTTTCAGCGGACTGCCTCCTGCGCCGAACACCCGCACATCGACACGCACACGCCTCACGCGCTCCGGCACATCAACTGCTGCGTAGCTCGATTGCGCCGTCTGCAGGAGTGCGACATCACTGGAGCGCACGACCGTCCAGCCTTTGGACGGCCGTACGCGCATGGCTAGTGCTTGGCGGTGTACGCCATCGCGCACGGAGAGTGTGCGCACTGCGGACACGTGACCACCGATAGCTGCCGTCGTTGCGTGATGCGGCGGTTCGAAGCCGATGCCGTCACCAACGTTGATCGCGCGCGATACGTCGACAACGACGTTGCTGCCATCAACGCCAATTACGATACCAAGCGGCAGGCCGCGATTATCTGGCTGCGCTCGAGTGATATAGTCGCGTCCGACACGTCCGGCGAACATCCCGCCGGTGAACCCGCGACTGAAGATCTGGACCAACGGCTCCACTTCTGCTGGCGCTGGTGGTGTTGCGTCACCATCGGCCAGTCGATCGAGCCACTCGCGATACGCACGCGTGACCGTCGCGACGTACTCCGGCTTCTTCTTGCGACCTTCGACTTTGAGGCAACCAATGCCCGCACGGGCGATCGCGTCCAGATGCTGGTAAGCGGCCAGATCCTTCGCCGAAATCAGAAATCCACGATCGAGTTCCTGCTGCGACGCATTGTCGATTAGTACATAGTCCTTACGGCACGATTGCGCGCACGAACCGCGATTGGCCGAGCGTTCCGAGATCATGCCGGACATGAAACATTGTCCTGAGTACGCGATGCACAGCGCGCCGTGGACGAATGATTCGAGGCCGAGTGTTGGCACCGCAGCCCGGATGGCGCGCAAGTCGTCCAGCGTGTTCTCACGCGCCAGCACCACGCGCTCGATGCCGAGTTGTGCCATCACACGCGCGCCAGCCGCGTCGTGCACGGTCATCTGCGTTGAGCCATGAATCTCAAGCTCGGGATACACGCGCTGAATGAGGCGCACGACCCCGAGATCTTGCACGATCGCCGCATCAATACCGCAATCCACACATTCGCCGAGATAAAACAACGCATCGGCGAGTTCGTCGGGCTTAATGAGGACGTTAAACGTCAGATAGATGCGCACCCCGCGCGCGTGCGCAATGGCGCATGCCTGGGCGAGCTCGTCGAGCGTAAGCTGCGCGCCCTCGTCGCGGGCGTTGTACATGGACGCGCCGAGGTACACGGCGTTGGCGCCGTTGGCAACGGCCGCACGCACCGCATCAAGCGATCCGGCGGGTGAAAGTAGTTCGGGGACGTGGAGCGCGGGCATCACGCAATGTAATGGCGCTACGCCGGGCCGCGCCCTGACGCGCTTTACAGTTTGCTGCGCAGTCGCTCAACCACGCGTAGCACCAGCGCTGCTGCGACGAGTGCAATCGCCGCCCATCGCGCCGCGAGCATGTTCGTGCGCAGCGAGACGCCAAAGCATACGACGCCGAGCAGCACCAGCACCAACTTAAGGCTACTCACGGTGCACTCGGCAGTGCAGCCGCGGCCGCTTCCTCATCGGGAATGGTGAGCACGAGACGAAGCAATGCGGTGGAATAGACTTTTCCTTGCGCATCCGTCTTGAGGGAAAACGTTCCGCCACCGTCGAGCGCGCCGTGCAGCAGGAAATTGAGAGCGTGCAGATTCGGCAGCGTGAACCGAACCACGTCGCCGCGGATTTGCGCGGCGAAATGCTGTGCCACGCGTTCGCGCGTGACGTAGCGATCGAGAATGGGATACCATTCCGGCCGCAGAGCGATGAGGCCAACATTGGCCGTATCACCTTTGTCGCCGCTCCTCGCGTGCGCGATGTCGAGCAACCGAACATGCATGACGACTACTCCAGGATGCGGACGGCGGTGGACACGGCTCGCTTGTCGAGCAGCGCGGGCCAGAAGGCGACGATTTCTTCGACTTTGGGGCGGCCAGCGGCGAACCCGGTGACGGACGGCGGACCATTGAGGACCAGCGGCACGATCTCTCGCGTGAATCGCTCGACGGCAGCGCGGTCGGTACCGCGAACGCCGATGCGATACTGCACTTCGGGCGCATCACGTCCGTCACCGGCCAACGCACCGTGTGTGGCATTCGCGCCAACGAATTCGCTAAGCACCTGATCGAAACGGAGTCCGAGATTGTCCAGTCGTTCGCGCAGTACGCGATCGGCCAGCTGCGCTTTTTCCATCGCGTCTGGCCAGGCGTAGACGAGTGATCCAACGGCTTTGTAGCCGGCGCGATAGGCAATCGATACCTTGAGGAATGGCGTCGGAGGAGCGCCTGTGATACCAAAGACGCGAACGCGATTCTCGCCTACCTGCTCCAGTTGAATACTGGCGAAGTTGGCGACGACGTCTGGTGTGATGTAGGCGTGCGGGTCACCCATTTCGTACACCAGCTGCTCGGTCACACTCGGCACGGAGACACGACCGCCCGTGCCGGGATGTTTGGTGATGACAAAGCTGCCATCGGCCAACGCTTCGGCGATTGGATAACCGATGTTGGCGAGATCGGGAATCGTACGCCAGTCATGCAAGCAGTTGCCGCCCGACGACTGCGCGCCGCACTCCAGGATGTGACCCGCGACGATGCCCGCGGCGAGCGCATTCCAGTCGTCCGCACGCCATCCGAATTCATGGCGCAACGGTGCCATCGTCAACGCAGTGTCGGTGCTACGGCCGATGACCACGACGTTCGCCCCCTGCTGCAACGCTTCGACAATCGGTGTTGAACCGATGTACGCATTGGCCGACAATACATGTTCACGAATCGAGGCGAGCGGTGCTCCAGTGTCCATGTTGGCTAGCAGATGTCCCTCGTCAAGCAACGCGTCGATGCGATGCAGGATGTCATCACCACTGACGACGCCCACACGGATCTTGCCGCGCACGCCGTGCGTCGCTGCCGCGTCAAGCACAGCTGCCGCACACGCTTCTGGATTCACACCGCCGGCGTTCGCGATGACCTTGACGCCACGATTGGCCACGGCCGGGAACACACTCTCCATCGCACCAACGAAATCCCTCGCGTAGCCCATCCGCGGATCCCGTTCCTTCTGCTTTTGCAGAATCGACATGGTGACTTCGGCGAGATAGTCGAGCATGAGGTAGTCAACCGGACCACCGTCCACTTGACGTTGTGGAGCCTCGAGCCAATCGCCCCAAAAGCCTTGTCCACTCGCTACACGTACCACTCGTGGTGCGTCACTCATCGAAACTCCGGTGGGTAATGAGTCGCAGGCACACGGCGCCTAGACCGTGGCACTGGGCATCTGGGGTAGCACGAATGCGCCCAAGTGCGGTCCAGGATTGCGACTCGCGGCGCGCAGTGCGAGCGCCAACATGTTTCGCGTGTCCTCAGGGTAGAGAATCGCGTCGGCAAAACCGCGCGCTGCAGCATAGCGCGCGTCAAGTTGCGTTTCGTAGTCGGCGCGCATTGCATCAACAGCTTGCGACACTTCGGCGGATGGCGCCACTCCGGCTGTGCGTGCAGCTGTGAGCGCGGGGCCGTGCACTGCTTGCAACGCGGCCTCTCCTTCCATCACGGCCATCCGGCCAGTGGGCCAGCTGAACAGAAAGTCTGGATCGAAACCCTGCCCGGCCATCGCATAATATCCGGCGCCGCTCGCATGGTTCACCGTAAGCACAATCTTTGGCACTCGCGCACACGCCATCGCTTCGACAAAACGCGCGCCAGCGCGAATGATTCCTTCGTGCTCCGCCTCAGGGCCGACCATAAACCCAGAGACGTCTTGCACGAACAGCAAGGGGAGTCCTTGCCGATCGCAGCGCTCAATAAAGAACGCCACTTTTTCAGCACTTTCAGCGTAAATGATGCCACCGAATCGTGGCTTCTCGCCTGCCCGTCCCCTAATCAGCCCGCGTTGATTGGCGATGACACCGACTGCGATGCCCTCAATGCGCGCATCACCGCAGATCATCTCTTTCGCGAGATTCGGTTGAAACTCGTCCAAGGCACCGTCGTCGAGCACAGCACCGAGCAACGCATGCATGTCGTACGACATGCGATGATCCGACGGCAGCAAATCGTACAAATCCTGCGGTGGCAACGCGGGCGGACGGAATGTTGGGCGTTCCACACTTGGAATGCGCGGCAATCGCGATATCAGGTCGCGCAGCTTGTCGGTGCAATCCTCGTCGTTGTCGAGCGCGTAGTGCGCGACACCCGAGATCTCGGTATGGGTGACCGCACCGCCGAGTGTTTCTCCGTCAACAGTTTGACCGGTCGCTCCCTTCACGAGATTTGGTCCGCCGAGTCCCATGAACGATGAGCCTTTCACCATCAAGATCACGTCACTCAACGCCGGAAGATATGCCCCACCGGCGACGCACTGCCCCATGACCGCCGCAAACTGCGGGATGCGCAGATAACGGCGCATGATCGAGTTGTAGTAGAAAATGCGCGCCGCACCGAATTGCCCGGGAAACACACCACCCTGATACGGCAGATTGACGCCGGCGGAATCGACCAGATACACAATCGGAATACGGCAGCGCATCGCGACTTCCTGGGCGCGCAAAATCTTGGCGATGGTCTCTGGCCACCACGATCCGGCCTTGACGGTCGCATCGTTTGCCACGACTACGACTTCGCGTCCATCAACCACGGCAACGCCGGTAATGACGCCGGCACCCGGCGCCTGACCCTCATACTGGTCATACGCGACGAGCAGTCCAAGCTCAAGGAACGGCGTCTCGGGATCGGCCATGCGAGCCACGCGCTCCCGCGCGGTCAGTTTCCCTTGTGCATGTTGCTTTGCAATTTTGTCGGGGCCACCGCCGAGGCGGAGTCGGGCTTCGAGTTCGCGAATCTCGTCAGCGAGCTGACGCAATCTGGACGTCATGCGTGGTCGTGTTCACGGGTGGCAAACCATTCGCGAATGTAGTTCACAAGGTCTTGCGTGCTGGTACCGGGGCCGAAGAGCCGGGCGACACCGCGCTGTTGCAATGCGTCCATGTCCTCTTTAGGAATGATGCCGCCGCCGGTGAGTAGAATGTCATCACGCCCTGCCTCCACCAGAAGGTCACGAACGCGCGGGAACAAGGTCATGTGCGCCCCACTGAGGATCGACAAGCCGACGACGTCCACGTCTTCCTGGACTGCTGCGGTCGCGATCATCTCCGGTGTTTGATGCAGGCCGGTATAGATCACTTCCATGCCGGCGTCTCGCAGCGCCGCCGCGACCACCTTTGCGCCACGATCGTGGCCGTCGAGCCCAGGCTTGGCGATCAGGACGCGGGTCGGGCTGGTGCGTGCGTCGTCGGTCATGCGCCTTCGATTCTAATCGGCGCGGGCATCGCAGCGACCGCGCATCGGTCTAGCGGTCTGCCGTGCGACCGATGAAGGTCAGGAACTCGGCGCGCGTCTTTGGGTCGCGGCGGAAGGTCCCGAGCATCGCGCTGGTGACCATGGTCGCCTCCTGCTTGCGCACGCCGCGCATCACCGTGCAGAGGTGTGTGGCCTCGATCACGCATGCGACGCCTCTGGGCTCGAGGCGGTCCATCAGGAAGGTCGCCACCTGCTGGGTCAGCCGCTCCTGGACCTGGAGCCGATGC
>JAYSVL010000428.1:0-4275 GCA_043718595.1 Gemmatimonadaceae bacterium | reverse complement strand
GACGAGCGGAGGAGCACGGAGTGCGCAGAGGACAACTTTAATGGGTTTCCGTTCAAGCTCTGGCCACTCATCAACGAACCAAACAAATTCTACTCTTGTTTAACACCCGAAAAGTACAAAATAACAAAATAACAAATGAACAAATGATCAGAAACAATGAATTGATTCAACTGCTTAAAAGTCGCAACGTTCAATTGCTCGCTGTCCTCTGCGCCCTCAGTGTTCCTCCGCTCGCCCTCCGCGTCAATTGCTGTTGCAGTTCTGCGAAAGCGCTAACGGAGTCGCACGATGCTGTAGCGCAGTAAAGACGGCAGCGTCGCGCCGTTCGATGACAACGTCAACAGCGCACTTCTGCCAGAGCCAATGCCAAAGCGCACGTAGCTACTCGTGCCGCCAGCAAGCGTAATGCGTTGCGGTGCGTTGTTGAGCAATGACCGCGATGCGATTGGATAGACACCCAGCGGATTGCCGCCGGAGAAACGCAACCCCGGGTAGATGCTCCGAAAGTTCCACGCCGGCAGCACGTAGCGCGCATCGAGTGCGGCTGTTTGTGCGACGCTAAAGTCATCCGCGAGTACCGACATCGCCCAGTCGCGCAGATAGTCGGCGAACTGTGCACCCGGCAACACGCTTGCCAAGTTAGGTACGCCACTCGTGTTTGAATTCACGAGTGCACGAAAGAACGGTGCTTCCCCGCTGGCGCCTTGTCGTCCAGCCGCGAAGCGCAGAAAATTCCAGATCGCGCCACGCGTCGCCAGCGAATCGTTGGGCGCGTACGGCGAATTGATTTCAGGGTTGGTGAGAAAGCTGTAAAAGCGCGAGAAGTTCTGTGACGCGTAGTTACTGAACTCGGTCGACCGCGCGGGCGAGCCGCCAATATCCTGAATTGTCAGGTTGCGGCGCGAGGTGAACCCGGAAATGCGGAAGTACAGCAGCTCTTCGGCGATGTGCGCCAAGCCTTCGTCCAACCAGCCCTCTTCACTCGTCACCGCATTGCTGTTGACGTACAACCGTCGCGACGAATTAATGAGATGCTGAAACTCGTGCGCTACCGTACTCAGGTTGAGCCGGGAGACGTCGTCTTTCGTGCGTTTGTTGTTGTTGACGGTGCCGTTGGGATCGGGTGCGAGCAGATAGAACATTTCTGCTTCGTTCGATGCCGGGCACGCCTGAAAACCGGTGCGCGCCACCTTGGGATACAGGTCGCGCTGAAAAAAGAAACCACCGATGACGTAGCCGGCACTCGCCGGTGTTAGCGCATTCACGGCGCGCGTATAGAACAGCACAACTTTGCCGTAGCCGCTGATGTTGCTTGGTGCACCAAAGGCCGCGGTATCCATCGGAAAGACCAGCGTATCCCACGTGGCAGCGATGCCCACATACTCGGCGTCTGTGTACCCACCCGCCGGATTGGCCGTGTCGGTGACCACGATGGAATTCGTACCAACCGCCGCCACGCGACCGGTGCGCGTATCGGGATTCGTGCACCCGCTATTGGGATTGGCGTTGAGCTTGAGAATGTCGCCCACCTTCACGTCAACCAAGGCTGCGGTGATGGAAGAGCGGGCACTCTTTGTCGCGAACCAGTCGCGAGCGCCACTCACGAGCGGTGGCAGTTCGCGCTGTTCGAGGGCGTGACGTTCAAGCTCCACAGCGTCGGGCACAGACAACGCAGCACTCGGCGACTCAAGCGCAGTGATCGGCGCGGCGACGGCGCTCGACACGATGCTGTTTGTAATCGCCGCAAGCGTCGGACCGCTGTTGCCGAGTGCATACACTTCGAGCGGTGTGACGGCGTTGAAGGACGCGTTCGTCGCGATCAGCGCGAGACCGAATTCGGCGTTCACACCGGCTGGAGCGCCCAGGCAGGTGCTCACACTCGTGGCGCCGCCGGCCGGAATGAACACTTCACCCAGCGCGAGCACGCGCGGCGTGGCAGCACCGCACGCGGAAGCACCGGCGGCGAGCACCGTCACCGGCACGGTGTCCGCTCTGCCCGAGGTGGAAGCAATGATTCGCGCCGAGCCCACGGTCAGCGCGGTCACCACCCCCGCGGTCGTAACGCTGGCCACGGCTGGGTCCGCCGAAAGGAAATCGATCGCCTGACTGGCAAGGTCATTGCCGTACTGGTCGCGCGCGGCCGCGCGCACGCGCAACGTGTCGCCCACGCCCATGAAAGCGAGCTCGGGCGTGGCAATCACGGACACCGCTGGTCCAGCAAGCACCGTCGCCGTGAACGTCACGGGTGCGACGCCCGACACCTGGGCCGTCACCTGGGCCGGTCGGCTGGCGACGGTGCCGAGCGTCCAGAGCGTTTGCGCCACCCCTTTGCTGTCGCTGAGCGATGAGGACGGGGTGGTCGAACCGGAGCCAGCGCTGACGTCCCAGTCTACGCGGGCGCCGGAAATGGTCTTCCCGCTCGCGTCGGTGACGACCACCATCAGCGGCAGGGCCAGCGTTGAGCCGACAATTCCCGTCTGTTGGGTCCCGCTTTGGGCACGCAGGGCGGACGGCGTGACCGTGGGCGACGCGGGGTCACTGCCCCCCCTGGAGCAGCCAGAGAGCGCCAGCAGTACAGCGCCGAGGGAGATGGACCGGAATTGTCGCATGCGAGAGGATAACAGAGTTGGCGACGGTGCGATGACGGCTCGACGACACTTGGATGATGCAACGACGGACGTTGACGATGATGACACGCTGACCCCGCGGTGACGCTACGAAGGCTGAGGGCGCAAGGGCGGTGTACATTCCTGCCAGCAGCAATGGAGACGGACGACTGCCCCGGTCGTCCTCGTAACGGCAGGCACCAGCAACTCGGCGATTCCCTTTGACATACGCCACTATGGCTACGACGGTCCGTGCAGAAGAGATGGCACAAGTAGAACACCCGCGCCATCAGCGTCCCTACGAGAACGTGCTGGAAACGATTGGCTGGACGCCGATGATCCGGCTCGGGCGCATTGGTAAGGGACTGCGCACACCGCTCTACGGGAAGGCGGACTTCTTCAATCCGGGCGGCAGCGTCAAGGACCGCATCGGGATGCCGCTCATCGAATCACACGAGGCGACGGGTCAACTCAAGGCTGGCGGGGTGATCGTCGAGGCAACGAGTGGCAACACCGGCGTTGGCCTGGCGATTGCAGCGGCGCTCAAGGGCTATAGGTGCATCTTCACCATGCCGGACAAGATGTCGCAGGAGAAAGTGCGATTGCTCAAGGCGTTTGGTGCGGAAGTGATCATTACACCAACCGCGGTGCCGCCCGATCATCCGCAGAACTACGTACAAATGGCCAAGCGCATTGTGCGCGAAACACCGGGTGCGGTGCTGGCCGGACAGTTTGAGAATGCGGCCAATCCTGCGGCGCACTTTGCGACCACGGGTCCTGAGTTGTGGGAACAGAGTGAGGGCCGCATTACACACTTTGTCGCCTCGGCGGGCACTGGTGGTACGATTTCCGGTGTCGGTCGCTATCTCAAGTCGAAAAATCCCAACATCAAGATCATTGCTGCCGATCCGATGGGATCGGTATTGGCCGAAATGTGGCGCACACACGGCGAAGGCCATCCGACGGGTGCGCCATACAAGGTGGAAGGCGTTGGGCAAGACTGTGTACCGGCAACGCTCGATATGAGTGTGATCGACGAATTCATCACCGTGAACGACAAGGACGCGTTTGCGATGGCGCGACGTCTCACGCGCGAGGAAGGCATTTTTGTTGGCGGCTCGGCGGGTCTTATTGCGCACGCCGCAATCACCGTCGCGCGTCGCGTTGATGATGCGAACGCGTTCGTCGTCACCTTTTTGTGCGACACGGGTGAGCGCTACTTGTCGAAGGTGTTTAATGACGAGTGGATGCGCGAGAACCAGATGCTCGATTCCACTCCGACAACGATTGATGCGGTGCTCGGTCGCAAGGACACGAGTGCACCGGCGATGATCAGCGTATCACCGGGCGCCACGGTGCGTCAGGCCATTCGGTTGATGGCCTTGCACGATGTGTCGCAACTGCCGGTGATGGATGGTGCGGTGTGTGTGGGCAGCGTCGCCGAGTCGCAACTGACGTCAATGAGTTTGGCCGATGCACGTGTGCTCGATCACACGGTCAGTGACGCGATGGATCAACCGTTTCCGACGGTGGACGCCGAGCAGCCGGTGGAGAGTGTGGCGAAGCTGCTGTCCAAGTCCAATCGTGCGGTGCTGATGAAAAAGAACGGCATTGTGCAAGGCATCGTGACACGTTTTGACGTGCTGGAATATCTGATGGGGCGGTAGCG
>JAYSVL010000427.1:0-4281 GCA_043718595.1 Gemmatimonadaceae bacterium | reverse complement strand
GCGGCGTTTGTGTTGCTGGCCAGTACACGCGTTGGCATCGCGGCGGTGAATTTTGCGACGCTGCTGGCAACGGCGACCAACCTTGTGATGTACCTATTGTGCGCAATCGCCGCGATACGATTTATGCGCGACGGACGGCTGCCGCGTTCGATTGGACTGATTGCGACGTCGCTTGGCGCGGTGATGTTCTCGCTCTGGGCGTTCTACGGCACGGGGTGGGAGTCGCTGGGCTGGGGTGCCGTGTTACTCGTCGCTGGGTGGCCGTTTCATGCGTTTTCGCAACGCCGCAAGGCGCGCTTGGTGCTGCGGTCTTGACTTCCAGCGCTCCCAAACAAGGTCCTGCGCCGCAACCCGATCAAAGTACGCTGGCAGGTCGATGGTGAGGCTTAGGCCGTCGCGCGGTGTCCAGGCGATAGTGTCGCGAAACAGTTCCGGCATATCCTGCCCTGCGCGGTAGCGCTCAAATACCCGTGCATCAATGTCCACCACCCAGTAGTCGGCGACACCGTTCGACAGATACAGATCGCGCTTGGTGACACGATCGGTACGTCGCGAACTTTTCGAGAGAACTTCGGCGGAGAGCAGCAAGTACACCTCCTCCGGCCATAGGATTTGCTCGCCGTCTGGTGTCTCAAAAGCTGGTATCACATAGACATCCGGCTGGACGAGACTGTCTCCCGTCATTGGGACGTCCGACGGCGACATCGTCACCGCGCCGATAGGATGCAATTCGAGAAAGTCGCGCAGCAACGTGCACAGCTCGACGCAGGCAAATTGGTGGACATCCCTCGGCGCGGGCGTCACCAGCAGCTCGCCGTTAATGACTTCGTAACGAGGCCACTTTTGGTCTTCGCGGATAAGGTCGCGCACTTCGTCCGCCGTCCAGCGGCGTTGGGTCGCAGGCATAGCCATAGAGTGCTCGGCTGGGGGAGGCGTTGGCAAGAGGACATGCCGCAACATGTCCGATGTGCTCGCCGAGGCCGTCACCAAATTCGCGCAGCCGCTATCACGACATTGCGGCTCCGTTGCGCCGCGTTGAATCCATTGAAACTCTCAGTCATCTTTACCGTACAAAGTACTTGACAACACTCAATCCAGTGCGTACTCATCTACACGGCGCCAGACACGCGCCCTCATTTGGGAGTTCACCGCATGTCACAACGAATCCAGCACGTGCCGTCGCACCTGGCCGTCATCATGGATGGCAATGGGCGATGGGCCGAGCGGCAAGGGCAACCTCGGTCAATGGGCCATCTCGCGGGTGCGCGTGTGATGCGCGATGTCGTTGCCCACTGCGCTACTGCAGGCGTGGAGCAGCTCACGCTGTACGCGTTCTCCAGCGACAACTGGAATCGCCCAGCGCGCGAAGTCGACACGTTACTGGGGCTGTTCACATCACACTTTCGAAGCCAGGCGAGTGCGCTCGCGCAGAACAGCATTCGACTGTCGGTGATCGGACGCCGGTCGCGGCTGCCGTTGCAGTTGCGCGCCGCCATTCGGGATGCGGAACAACGCACCGAAGCGGGACGCGCGATGCATCTGCGCGTCGCGATTGACTACTCGAGTCGAGATGCGATCGCCCGCGCGCACAACGCCGATGGAAGTATTGCCGATGCGGCGCCAGTGTTGCCGCCCGTCGATATGCTGCTCCGCACTGGCGGTGAGCGTCGACTCTCGGATTTCCTGCTCTGGGAGTGTGCGTACGCCGAACTGCGTTTCATTGATGACCTGTGGCCCGATGTGACGACAGCCGCGCTCGACGACGCGTTTGCTGACTATGCGCAGCGCGATCGGCGTTTTGGTCGTATCCCCGCACGCGCGAGCGCCTGATGCGCGAGCGTATTTCAGGCGTGACGGCGTCGCGGCTCCTGATTGCCGCACTGTTCGCCGGCGTTGCTGGTGACGTGTTACTGCGCACCAACAGCCAGTGGCGTCTCGGCTTTGTTGTATGGATTGCGGGCATGGCAGCGACTGTGTTGCTGCTCGACCGCGATGGCACGCGCGAGCGGACGCTCATGCTGCTCGGCGTTGTCGCCGCGGCATTCGGCCTGGTACTGCACGACGGCCCGCTGCTTTACGCCATCGATTTCCTGTCGGTGGTGTGCATGGGCATTCTCGTGTTCTGGCACGGTAGCGGTCGCACGCTCGCTGACCTGTCCATTGTTGAAGCAGTGCGCGCAGCCATACTGGCAGTGATCAACACGCTCGGCGGTGCCATTGCCGCTCTCAGTCGCAGTGTATCGGAACGTCAAGCGAACGGTGCGAACACGGAACGCACGCGTGCGCTGCTGATCGGCGCTGTGCTCGCGGTGCCACCGTTGGTCGTGGTCACTGCCTTATTGGTGGCGTCTGACAGAGTGTTCGAAGGGTTGCTCCAGCGCGTCGCCAACATGAACAGTGTTGGCCACGTGTTCGTGAGCCTGCTCGTGGCGTGGTTCGCCGCCGGCTGGTTGCGCGCGGCAACGGGTGACGTGCTTGGCGCTGATGTTCCTGCGCCCGCGTCGCCACGCGCGCGTTTCGCAACGATCGCCGTGCCGTTGTACTCGCTCGTCGCGCTCCTCGTGGTTTTCCTCGCCACGCAAGCCCGCGTGCTGTTCGGTGGCGCGGAGTTTCTGCAGCAGACGGAAGGACTCACGGTCGCGAGTTATGCGCGCGACGGATTTTTCCAGCTCATTCTTGCCGCCGGTGTCGTGCTCGGCACTCTCGTGGTCGCGGAGTGGTTGTTGGATAACGAGGATGCAGACGCGCGCCGACACTATCACGTGGTTGGCGCGATCCTGCTAGTGCTGGTCACCACGTTGCTGGTGAGTGCCGCCACACGCATTGGCATCTACGTGCAGATGTTCGGGCACAGCGTAGATCGCCTGTTTGCGAGTGCGGCGATTGTTTGGGTGCTGGCGGCGCTTGTCACGTGTGCGATGACAACGTTGCGCGGCCGCGCGCATCGCTTTGCGTCCGTAACCGTTGCTGTGACGATTGTGTGGGTTGTGGTGATGAATCTGCTCAACCCAGAAGCACGTGTGGTCGAACTCAACGTTACGCGTGCGGCAGCGGGCATTGGGGAGCCGTTTGACGTCGCGTATCACTCCGCGTTATCGGCCGACGCGTTGCCGGTGTTGATCGCGCGTGCAGGTGCACTGCCGTCAGAACAGTGTCAGGCATTGCGCACCGAGCTGGCGAAGGTGTGGACGGCGCGCCACCATGCCGCGTCGGGGAGAGCACCACGCGACTGGCGCGGGTGGAGCATGCCGCTGGCGCGCATGGAAAGCTGGTACGCCGATGATGCTGCGGTGCGTTGTGACGCGCTCGGTAAACCAGAGCGCAAGTAACTCGTAGGCGCATCTCCGAAATAGTCCAAAGCACCGAGGCGGCTACCACAATTTGACGACCGCACAGTTTCACTGCATGTCGAAGGACTTCCTTACTCCTGGTCGCCGTTCGGCAGACTCGATCGCCACTCCTCCGTCAATTGCTCGTACGCGAAAACCCGATCAAAATAGGCGGCTAGATCGATGGTCAGTGTGTCGCTGCCACGCGGTGACCATGTGATCCTGTCGCGAAACAACTGTGGCGAGTCATCCCCAGGTCGCCATCGCGTAACGACGCGCGCGTCAAGGTCCACAATCCAGTACTCGACGACGCCATTGTTCATGTACAGGTCCCTTTTGGTAACACGGTCCGTGCGCAGGGAACTCTGCGACAGCACTTCCGCGGCGAGCAAGAGATATGTCCCACTCGGCCACGTGACTGGCTGCCTGCGCAAGTTGCGACGTACGGGGATCACGTAAACGTCGGGTTGCACGACGTTGTCCGGAGGAAAGGGGACATCGGACGGCGAAATCGTGGGTACACCGATCTGTAACGGCGCGAGGAATTCGCCGAGTAGGCGGCACAACTCGAAACAGGCGAATTGGTGTGCGTCTCGTGGCGCGCGGGTCACTAAGAGCTCACCGTCAATGAGCTCATAACGCGGCCAGCCACGGTCTTCTTGAATGAGTTCGCGTACGGCATCCGCCGTCCAGCGGCGCGGGATCGCAGGCATGGCCATAGTGTGCTCGGCGGGAGAACAAGTTGGCAAGAGGGCATGACCCAACCTATGTCCACCATGTCCAATCACTTTCACCAAATTCACGCTCGCCAGATCATTTGAACGAAGCATGAGCGCTTCCGTGAAGCAGCGACACGCCGATTTGTGCGCGTCGCCCTCCAAACCACCGTCACATGCCTACGCGCGGCGGCGAGTCAAGAGCGACCGAGTGCGTCAGCCAGTAAGCGCCGTCA
>JAYSVL010000426.1:0-4281 GCA_043718595.1 Gemmatimonadaceae bacterium | reverse complement strand
AATGAGTTCGCTCAAGCGACAGTTGGGACCCGAAGACAAGGTACGTCTCGACCGGTATCTGGAAGACATTCGCGAAGTGGAGCGTCGCATCCAGCGGGTGGAAGCGCGCAACACGAGTGGTGAAGTGCGTGAGATGCCCGAGGCGCCGGCCGGCGTGCCGGACTCGTTCTCGGAACACGTGAAGCTGATGTTCGATTTGCAGGCGCTGGCGTTTGCGGCCGACATCACACGCGTGTTCTCGTTCAAGATGGGACGTGATGGATCGAGTCGGGTGTATGCGGAAAGCGGCACCGACAAGCCGTTCCATCCGGCGTCACACCATGGCGGGACGGAGAAAGGTGTCAAAGATTTCCAGATGATCAATAAGTACCACGTGTCGATGTTGCCGTACTTCCTCGACAAGCTCAAGAGCATGACGGAAGGCGACAGCAACATGCTGGACAAGACGCTCGTGATGTACGGATCACCAATGAGCGATTCGAACCTGCACAATCATCGACGTTGCCCGCTCATTTTACTTGGCCATTCGAACGGACGACTCGCTGGTAACCTGCACATCAAGACCCCCGATGGCACCCCGATGGCGAACGCGATGCTCGGCGTCATGCATGCACTTGGAATGTCGGACGCGACGAGTCTTGGCGACAGCACTGGCATCCTTAACCTGAGCGCCAATGTCCGATCTGCTGATGCCTGACATCACGCGTCATCGAAGGTTGCGCGGCGTGTGGCTCGGCGCGGCTGCCATTGCGGCGGCAGTGTTATTATCGGCAGCGACGCCGATGAATACGGAGTCACCGCTTGCCGACGCGGCGATGCGCGGCGACAGCACACGCGTTCGACTGCTGCTCAAGCAGGGTGTTGATGCAAACGGGGCACAGGCGGACGGCATGACGGCTCTGCATTGGGCGGCGGCACGCGGTGACGTGGCGCAGACACGCATGCTGGTGTCAGCGGGGGCACGGCTCAATGCGATGACACGCAACGGGCACTACACACCGTTATTGCTCGCGGCGCAGGCTGGTCGCGCGGGCACGGTGCTCGCATTGCTGAATGCCGGGGCGGACGCCAAGGCCACGACATCATCTGGCGGCGCGACCGCGTTGCATCTGGCGGCGGCGCAAGGGAGTGTGGAGTCAATCGACGCGCTGATCGCACACGGTGCCACGGCTGACGCGAGGGAACAGGCGTGGGGCCAGACGCCGCTTATGTGGGCGGCGGCGTACGATCGTGTCTCGGCGATTGTTGCACTGACGGGCAAAGGCGCCGACGTGAAGTTGGCATCAAAGGTGGAGAATGTGTCGGCGCGTGAAGTGGCCGATCGTGCGTCGAACGCGTTGCGCAATCGCAGAGTGGCGGCGCTCAAGGCTGCCGAGGCACCCGTCGCGGCGGCGGGCGGGCGCGGTGCAGCCGCGGGCTCGTCCGGGAACGTGATGCCGGTGTCGGGCAACGGCCCGGTCGGCGCGGGTGGCGCGCAACAGTCCACCGCGCCGGCTGCTGTTGCGACAGCAGTTCCAGCCACGGCGCCGACTTCGACCGGAGGTGCACCGACATCGTCGGCAACGCCAGCGGGAACACTCGTACCCGCTGGACGTGGCGGTGGACGCGACGGTGCAGGTCCGGCCGGTCGCGATTCGGCCGCGCCGCCGGGTGGTCGTGGCCAGAGCTACGGTGACCTGGTTGGAAACAAAGGTGGGTTGTCGGCGATACACTTTGCGGTGCGCGAAGGTCACGTGGCATCAGTGCTGGCGCTGCTCAAGGCGGGCGCAGATATCAATCAGGTCACCCAAGGCGATCACAGCAGCCCGCTCCTGCTGGCGACGATCAACGGACAGTTTGACCTCGCCAAGCTGCTGGTCGAGAAGGGTGCGAACGTGAAGCTGGCGAGTGATGCCGGCGCAACGCCGCTCTACGCCACGATTAACGTGCAATGGGCGGCCAAGTCATTGTATCCGCAGCCGACCGCACAAACGCAACAGCAGTCCACACATCTCGCGCTCATGTCTGCCTTGATCAAGGCGGGCGCGGATGTGAACGCGCGCTTAAGCAAACATTTGTGGTACATGTCGTACAATTTCGACCTGCTGGGTGTGAACACGGCGGGAGCTTCACCGTTTTGGCGCGCGGCGTATGGCACGGACATTGAGGCGATGAAACTGCTGGTCGCGGCGGGTGCCGACGTGACGTTGCCAACGGTCAAGCCAGCGGGACGCGTGTTTGGTGCCGATGGTGCGTCTGACGACAGCACCTCAACCGCTGATCCGTCCGGGTTAGCGCCAGTTCCCGCCGGGGGTCCAGGCGTCTATCCAATTCATGCCGCCACCGGCGTGGGCTACGGCGAAGGTTTTGCGGCAAATTCACATCGCCACGCGCCAGAGAGTTGGCTGACGTCGGCGAAGTACCTGATTGAGGTGCTGCACGCCGATGTAAACGCGCGCGACTTTAATGGGTACACACCACTGCACCATGCGGCCGCGCGTGGGGACGACGAGTTGATCAAGTATCTGCTGTCGAAGGGCGCGGATATCACGGTGCTCAGTCGCAAAGGACAGACGGTCGCGGACATGGCCAACGGTCCGGTCCAGCGCATTCCGCCGTTTGTGGAGACTGTCAAGTTACTCGAGCAGCTCGGCTCCAAAAACTCCAACAAATGCAAATCGTGTTAAACGCCGCGAAGGACCGCGAATAACAGAAACCGCGGGCCGCGAACAACAGCAACAGCGGGCCGCGAATAACGCGAAAACTCGCGAATCAACAGCGGTACAGAATGTAGGTGCGGTAACGCGTACGGAACCGGCGCGTTGTGACGAACTACCAAAAAGTTCTTTTGAGGTTATTCGCGAGTTTTCGCGCGATTCGCGGCTGCGGTTTGTTGCTGTAGTTTCGGCGTTGTTGGTTGTCACGACTGGCAGGTTCGGAGCCGTTTGCAACGGCAACAACGGGCCGCGAATGACGCGAAAACTCGCGAATCAACAGCGGTACAGAATGTAGGTGCGGTAACGCGAACGGAACCGGCGCGCGTTGTGACGAACTACCAAAAAGTTCTTTTGCAGTTATTCGCGAGTTTTCGCGCGATTCGCGGCTGCGGTTGTTTTTGTGTTGTTCGCGGCTCCTAGTCGTCGTGACTCTCTTCGTACTTGCGCTGCTCAATCATCCGCTCATTGCCAGCGATGCGGTCGCGGCGCTTTGCGGCGCGCATAGCGAGGCCATGTGTTGTTTCGGACTTGACGTTTGGTAAGGAGAGCAGTTTTTCGAGATCGGTGCTCCCACACACCTTGCACTCGGGCACGCTGGCGCCACGGACGAGCGCGTCAAATTCGTGGCGACAGCTGCGGCATACGAAATCAAAAATGGGCATCGCGGGGTGTTAGTAGGCGTGGTGCTCGCGTCGACTGGTGGAACGCAGTAGAGTTGGGGCAAGACCCAGAGCGCAGCAAGGGGTCAACCGTCGCAACGATTTCCGTCGCAACGATTCCGTCACCACGATTTCCCTGACCGAGAACCTCGATGAACCGTATGCTCCGCTATCCGCTGTTAGGCGCGCTCGGCGCGCTGGCATTGTCTTGGAGTGCAGCTGGCGCGCAGTCGGCGCGTGAGCAGGTGATTCCTGCCGGCACGCAGGCGTCGCCTACACTCACCCCCGGTATTCGTGCCGGCAATATGATCTACGCGTCGGGACAATTGGGGCTCAACCGCACAGCACCAGACACCACCGTTGGGGGCCAGACGCGCATCGCGCTCGAAGCGACAAAGAAAGTGTTTGAGGCGGCGGGTACAACCATGGCCAACGCCGTCAAATGCACCGTGTTTCTGATCGACGTGAAAGACTTCGGCGGCATGAATACGGCGTACCGGGAGTTTTTCCCTGCAGCGCCGCCGGCACGCAGTACGGTGGTCGTCGCGGCGCTGGTTGTTGCGGGCGCCAAAGTCAAGATCGAGTGCACGGCGTATATCCCACCGAAGTAACACGCGCGCTTGGCGTGTGAACGAACTTGGGCCCGATGGCAACTGCCACCGGGCCCGTGTCGTACCGCTCCGTATTGAAGTTGGAGCTACTTCTTGTACTGCACCTTCGTGCTCACTGGTGCACCGTCCTGACCGGGACGCGTCGTCTCGATCCACAGGTTGCCGGAGGCGTCCATCGAGAATGTCTGCTTGATCTCGATCATCGTGCCGCCCATGTCTTGCGAACGCGAGATCATGACGTTGGCGCCCATTTTCATGGCCTTGGAGACCTGCTCCTGCTGACCGCCACGACCGGCCACCATGTTCTTGCTTTCG
>JAYSVL010000425.1:0-4283 GCA_043718595.1 Gemmatimonadaceae bacterium | reverse complement strand
AGATACTCACGTTCGTCGAGCGCGTACCGCACTTCGCCAGCGTTTTGTGCATCAATTGTGCGGGTGACGCGGCCGATCGTGCCCTGCAACAGATAACGTTCGTCGACGTGTTCGGCGCGCGCACCTGGAATGGCCCAGCGTGCAATGAGCACCGACTGCAGGGTCATCGCGAGCGCACCGGCAACGACCGCCACGACGAGTTGCACAACGAGCGGCCACTCCGAATTGCGCGCGACGAGATAGGCGGTGAAACCAAAGCCAACGCTGAACGCCGCGACGGACGCAAGATTAAAAAGCGCAGACGGTTCGCTCGCGGGATCGTGCGCGCCACTTTGTTCGTGCGGCGCAACCGCTGGGCGCACTCGTCGTTCTGTGCCATGCAGCATGGCAAAAACGCCAAGTATGAGTCCAGTCAGGAAGACGATCAGCGAGACAGAGATCACGGCACTGTTACGGAGAGTGAAGTGGAACACACCGATGGCGATACGTCATGTTGAGTTGAACCGCTGTGCGAGGAAGTCGCAAGCACGCCACTCGCCGTAGTAAAACGGACGCCATGGGATGTGTCCCGCCGTGAACCCCACATGTCCGCCGCGATCCGGAAACTCGATGATGATCGCGCTGTTCTTTGTCGCGATTTCACGAACCTCGTCAAGCACGGCCGACGGCAAAAAGGGATCGTCTACCGCGCTCAACAGCAGCGTCGGTGTCCGAATGCCAGCGAGGAACTGCAGCGAACTGGCGCGGGTGTAGTAATCCGCGGCGCTGGAAAATCCGTGCAGTGGCGCGGTGAAACGGTCGTCAAAATCCCACAGGGTTCGCGCGTGCTTAACGGTGGCCAGCCGGGAGAGTTCCGGATGCCGAGCGATTTTGGCAAGCGCTTTGGGGACGAGTGAACGCAGGAACGCTTTTTCGTAGACGAGTCCGAACCCGCGGCCGATTTGTCGGGACGCGCGGGCGAGGCTGAAGGGCGTCGACATGGCGACTGCTGCCGTGATGTGCCGCGGCCCGTTATGGTCGAGTTCGCCGAGTAACTTGCAGAGGACGTTAGCGCCGAGTGAGACGCCGACGACGCCGAGCGGAGCGTTGGGGAACTGGGAGTGGATCTGGCTAATGACCCATGCTGGATCCGTGGTTTCGCCCGAGTGGTAACTGCGTGGCAAACGGTTCGGCAGCGAACCACAGGTGCGGAAGAGCAGGAGGTCGGCGCCCCAGCCACGGGCCCGCGTTTCGCGGAACATGGCGCGAACGTAGTGCGAATGCATCCCACCCTCGAGCCCGTGGAGCAGGAGGACTCGGGGTGCGCTGGGCGATTGGCCGACCGCCTGCGCGAGGCGGACGATCTGGAGAAAGTCGCCGTCTGGTGTCTCCCAGAGTTCGGTGGTGGTGTCCGCCACGGGTTCGCGACGTCCCACCCGTCCCCAGAGCGTTGCGCTGTGCGGATCTGGGAGCCACCAAGCCGGACGATAAGTGCCTGAAACCAATGGGTTGCGTGTCTGGCGAGCGGTAAAGAGAGCTACATTGGCGACGGTGTCGCCGGTTCCCTTCTATATACGTGCGTCGGAGCAGCTTTGGGTGATGGAAACGGGGCGGTCGCGGGTGTCGACCCGGTCGGCGCGCTG
The DNA here is from genome assembly GCA_043718595.1 of Gemmatimonadaceae bacterium. Taxonomy (GTDB): domain Bacteria; phylum Gemmatimonadota; class Gemmatimonadetes; order Gemmatimonadales; family Gemmatimonadaceae; genus Gemmatimonas. The sequence goes on along the minus strand of JAYSVL010000425.1, from coordinate 2,661 downwards.
GTGGCGGGGTTCGTGTGCGCGTGCGTGGCCGGAGCAGTTGGGCACGGCGTGTTGCGTCCACTGCTCGAAGCGCGCGGCGTCACACCCTGGCGTTTGCGCGACTCACTGGGCTCGCTGCCGCTGGTGATTGGTGGCACTGCGCTGATTGGCACCGGAGCTGCCGTGGTTGTGGGCTGGCTGTTCGGTGCGTGCGGGGGCATCATGTCCGCTGCTGCTGGCAAGGCGCACGGTCCTGCCACGGTGGCGACAGCGGTAGGCGGAACCGCGGCGTTGTTGGTGGGAGCGTTGATGCTCCGACTTGGTTTGCTCGCGCTTCGCAAATTGACGTGAGACATAGTGGCCTGGCCGCGATCGCGGTTTGGCCCGACTCCTTTGGCCCAACATCGCATGCTGCAGCGTCTCGCCCGCAACCTCACCGTGCAGGTTCTCCTCGCCGTGACGCTCGGCGTTGTGCTTGGCGTGGTCAATCCCGGTGTGGCGAAACAGCTTAAACCACTCGGCGACACGTTCATCAATTTGGTGAAGATGGTGATCACGCCGATCATCTTCTTGACGATTGTTCACGGCATCGCGTCGATGCGCGACTTGAAGAAGCTGGGACGCGTTGGCGGCAAGGCGCTGTTGTATTTCGAGATTGTGTCGACGCTTGCGCTGGCGATTGGGCTCGTCGTGGTAAACGTTACAAAACCAGGCGCTGGACTTGATGCATCGACGCTCAAGACGGGCGACATCTCGACGTACACCAAGGCCGCAGCGCAGCAAAGTACACTCGACTTCTTTTTGCATATCGTGCCGAGCAATGTGGTGTCGGCCTTTGCGTCCGGTGATTTGTTGCCGGTGGTGTTTTTTTCGGTGCTGTTTGGTGTCGCGCTGACGATGACGGGTGAGGCGGGTCGCGAAGTGGCCGATCTGTTGCTGCGTTTTCAGACTGTGTTCTTTCGTATTGTGGCGATCGTGATGAAGGTGGCGCCGATTGGCGCGTTTGGCGCGATGGCATTTACGATCGGCAACTACGGACTTCAAACGCTGTTGCCGTTGGGCAAGCTGATGCTGGCGGTGTACATCACGATGGCGTTGTTTGTGTTCATCGTGCTCGGTGCGATTTGTCGCATGTACGGTTTCCGCATTCTGAAGCTCATCAAGTTCATTCGCGAAGAGATCTTGTTGGTGCTGGGGACGTCGTCGTCGGAGGCGGCACTCCCGCGCATGCTGGAGAAGCTTGAGCGTTACGGCTGTGCGAAGCAGGTGGTGGGGTTGGTGATTCCGACGGGGTATTCGTTCAATCTGGACGGCACGAGTATCTACTTGTCGATGGCGACAATTTTTATCGCGCAGGTGTATCGCGTTGACTTGAGTTTGTCGCAACAGCTCACGTTGTTGGGCATTCTGATGTTGACGTCGAAAGGTGCGGCCGGTGTGACGGGTTCGGGATTCATCGTGTTGGCGAGTACGTTGGCGGCAACGCGAACCGTGCCAGTGGAGGGTGTCGCGTTGTTGCTTGGTGTGGATCGTTTTATGTCGGAGGCGCGCGCGATTACGAACCTGATTGGCAACGGTGTGGCGACGTTGGTGGTGTCACGCAGTGAGGGGGCGTTTGACGATGAGAAGCGTCTGGTAGCCGAGTCGTCCCCGTCGGTGAGCTGATAGGGAGAGGATTGCATGCCGCCGGCTGAGTTGCAGGTGCAGATCTTTGGGACGAAGAAGAATGCCGAGACGCGCAAGGCGTTACGCTTTTTCGCTGAGCGGCGGGTGAAGACACACTTTGTGGATTTGCAGGAGCGAGCAGCGGCGCTTGGTGAGTTGCGTCGCTTTGCGCAGAAGTTTGGTGTTGAGTCGTTGATCGACCGCGAGAGTAAGCGGTTCGCCGAGCTGGGATTGCGAACGGCGTTGTACGGTGAGGAGCGTTGGTTGACGATTTTAGCGGACGAGCCGTTGGTGTTGCGACAACCGCTGGCGCGGATGCAGCAGAAGTTGACGATTGGGATGCAAGAGACAACGTGGAAGGAGTGGCTCGCGTAACAGTCGTGAGTCGCAAGAAACTTTGAGGAGTGCCTGATGACGGTGTGCACAAGGGTGTTAGCGCGTTCTGCGTTGTTCCTGACGTTGGTTTCGACTCTCGCATCGACTGGTGTGCGCGCGCAGATGAATGCGGGCGGACAAAGCCCTGAAGCGAGCCTGCCGTTCACGATGACGCAGGTGTCGACCTTCAACTTGCCGTGGCGTATCGCGTTTCTTCCTGATGGACGGATGCTGGTCACGGAAAAGGTGGGCCCGTTGTGGTTGGTGACGCAGCAAGGGGCGAAGACTCCCGTGACGAACGTGCCCGCGGTACGGTGGCAGGGGCAGGGCGGCATGCTTGGTGTGTATGTCTCGCCGAATTACGCGAGTGATCACCACGTATACCTGACGTATTCGGAGCCAGGCGAGAGTGGGTCGAGCTTGGCGCTTGCGCGTGCGAAGTTGACGCTGAGCAAGGATTCGGCGCGTCTCGACGGTTTACAGGTGATCTGGCGTGACGGCGCGCGTGGACGAGGCGGGCAGTTCGGCGCGGCGATTGCATTTTCTCCCGACAAGAAGTTTCTGTATCTCGCGGTGGGCGATCGTCAGCGCATGACACCGGCGCAGGATCCGAATTCACCGTTGGGGAAGATTTTGCGATTG
>JAYSVL010000424.1:0-4310 GCA_043718595.1 Gemmatimonadaceae bacterium | reverse complement strand
TACCACACGCCTTGCACCAGGAAGTACACCGGCGGCCAGTGCCCAATGGCCACCTTCGGGTACTGTGCGTAGTACTCTTGCGCGAAGGTCAGCGGCGCCACACCCTGCCACACGGCTCCCGCGAGATACTCGCGCACCATGATCCCCGACACCACATACGCCGCTTCATCTGCCCCCGAGAACTCCGCCTGCATCGAGCCCGCTATGGCGTAGACCGCCATGTGCATTAGCCAGAGCACGATGCAGAAGCCCAGATACGGACGGCTTCCGGAGAACCGTTTCGCCCACGATGGACTCGCGCGCATCGCATTCTGGACAGCCCGTGTCTGGGTCTCGCGGTCGATTCTCACAGCGGCGCTCGTGACAACTCTTGGCAAACGATAGACCCTCGCGGGCGACACCAACCTTCACGTCACGACGCTACGGCTGATGCAACCAGTGGCAATGGACCCGATTCCCAGTCGTGCCGCAAGACGTACGCGAACACCAAGAAGGGCGATCGTTCGCTCTCCCGTCAAGGCTGCGCGGCTTTCCTGGACGGGCTCGGACTTGTCCGACCGATAGGTCACCGCCTTCGCGGTCCGGTCGTAGGTCAGCCGGTCCAGCGCGACGGGATTCCGGGCGCAGTACCGCGCGAGCCGCCTGGCGAAGGCGCGGTCGTCCTCGGCCACCCGCACCGCGGTATGCACGTGAAACCCCGAGTGCGGCCAGGTGAGCATACCCGCGGCTTGGCGCTCGTCGAGGAGTGCCAGGCGTACGAACAGCCGCAGCACGGCGCGCCGGAACGCCTCGGTCAGCCGGGCCGTATCGTGCGTCGGCCACGCCACAAACGTGCCGTCGTGCCGGAACCCGCCGTCCGTGACGCGCAGGTGCGGATGCCAGTTGGCGCGCGAGCCGTGCGTCTGGAGACAGGCGACGATGCCCACCGCGAGGTCCTGCTCGCCCGTCAGCGTACGGATGGCGGCCGTGACCGCAGCGACGCGGGCGATCTCGCCGAGCAGGCGGCGGCGATAGAGACAATAGGTGCGGAGCCGCTTGGGGATGGTGAGCACCACCTCGCGATGCGGCACGGGTGACAGGAGCGTCGTGTCGAGCGCCACCACGGGCCGTGCTCGCGGGCAAAGCGCTCGTCGTAGACCGTCTACAGGCGCTGCAGATGGTCCGACACCGACCGAAAGAGCGGCGAGGCCTGCGGGCGCCGGGGGGGCGCCGGGGTCTGTAGACGCTGCGGGCCGCCAGTGCGCGAGCGTGACAACCTGCGCCTGATACGCCCAATCAGCGCGCGCTACGTGCACCAACGAGAAATTGAGGCCTACCAAGAAGCGCTTTCCGACATTCCGGAGTGACACCGAGGCAGAGGCGTTTGTCGATGAAGCCGATCTGTCAGAATACGACTTCTCTGCCTTTCGGCCCGTGCAATTCGAGTTTCAGCCCAAGACGGCCAAGATCAACATGCGTTTGCCGGACGCGCTGCTCGCCGCCGTCAAGGCTCGTGCGGCCTCGCGCGGCATGCCGTATCAGCGGTTCATCCGGGAGACACTGGAGAGCGCGGTCCGGGCGTGACGCTAACCGCTGAGGATTGGATCGCCTTCTTCAACGCGCTGGATAACACAGAGAAGCCTCGACCGAGACTCGCCGCCGCGAAGGGACACTATCAGAAGTGGCAAACGGATTGAGCGACGCTGTGCCCCTCAGCATCGAGCCGCTGGCAAGTGGGCACGATCGCCGCGCGATGCCATTCCAATGTGTCAGACTGTACCAGATCAGCAGCACCGCCTCCGTCAGCTCGCGCTACTTGCGTCGGAGTTCTCGCAGCACCTCCAATTCGAGTAGCGCTTCCAGATCCTTCGGTCGACCTGCAGCCTTCTTTGCACGAATGAGCGTGGGCAAGTCGAGAATGCGAAACTCAATGTCAAAGGCCTGAACGAGCTCCGAGTGAGCAAGTACCGACCGATATTCGCCAACGCCATCAATGCGATCCATCACGTCGACATCTCCCTCCCGCGTCGTCAACGTGAGGAGCGGCGCCGCGTGCATCGTGCGCGCATCCATAATGAATGGCAGGCCCGCCTCCACGCCGCGCGGATAACCCTGCCAACCTGCGAGAAGCGCGGCGAGTGCGTTCATCGACGCAGCATCGCGCGCGTCGTACACGATATCGAGATCGTTGGTAACGCGTTCGGAGCCGTGCAGGGCACCGGCCACGCCGCCCACAACAACAAACTTCACTTTCGCGGACACCAAACCGCCAAGCATTGAGGCGAAGCTCATGCACGTTGCCGAACGAGCGAAGCGCGGCCTGCGGCAAGAAACGCTGCATTGTCGTCCAACCGGGCCAAACGTTCCGACACCGTGCGTGCCAAACCCGCGCGCAGGCGCGCCACATCAACTCCGTATTCGGTTGCCCGCACGATTGCCGAACGGCGCGTTGCTTGGTGCGCGGATCGGCGCCCGCGTAGTTCACGGACAGGATTTGCCGTTGACCAGGACAAGCGCGCCAGAAAAATAGAGTGGTCGCGCCACAAGTCGATGACCAGCTCGGCGCGCGCAGACTCGTCGACGCCCACATGCAGCCAACGCCGATTCGCGTCCGCTGCCACGCAGAGATCGGCCACGCGCGCTCCTTCGCGCAGGGTGCAGGCCAACCCGGTGTGCAACGCATGCACAAGACCAAACCAGCGGGCTTCCGTTGCGCTGTTGCGTGCTGGACGGGCGAGCAGGCGTCGGACATTTTGGATCCATTTCTGTCCAGCACCAACGATAGCGGCGAATTGAATTGGCGACATCATTAATAGTGATACTTTGTAGGCGCATATTCAAGTCCATGTCTCTGCAAGTCGATTTTCCGCGCACGGCAGCCAGGGTCAGTACGCGCGTGCTAAGACGCCCTGGCTTGGTATCAAGGGAACGCGCGATGCAAACGCGTCGTTCCATTTTCATGCCTTGCACCCTCGCCTTCGTCGGCCCGTGGGAATGCCCCGACGGCGAAGCGTATGACGACAAGCAGCTCCCGGTAGCGCGTGCGAGACGCGCTGTCTTGCCGATTCCATTCGCAGTGTACGCGATCACGGACGCGTGCATGACATCGCTCGACTCATGGTGCAGTGTAACTTCGCGACGTTGCTTGGCGTGGAGCCGAGCGCTGGTCCCACTCTCGTCCAGCTGGGGCACCAGCCCGAAATACGGCCCGACGGAGCGACTCGACGTGAACCGCTTCGGATCATCAATCAGCAGCACGAAGGACAGCGCGGTGAGCGGACCGACGCCCACGATCTGCTGCAGCCGCTGCGCCACCGGATGCTCGGTCGCAATCAGCTGCGCGACCTGCCCGTCGTACTGCCGGATGGTCGCGGTCAATCCCTCAATGGTCAGCAACAGCGGCGCCAGCGCGGTGCGCACCACGTCGGGAATCGCCGTCGCCGTCTTCCGCACAAACGCTTCCGCGGAACTGCTGGGCAGTCGCGCGCCCAGACTCTTCACGCTGCCGCGCACATGCGTGATCAGCTGCGTGCGCGTGCGCACGAGATCGTCGCGCGCGCGCAGCACTTCGAGATTGGCCTGCGCCTCCGCGCCCCGATGCGTCATCGGATGCAACAACCGAATATCCGCCCGCCCCTGGCGCGCGAGAAACTCCGCATCCGACCGATCATTGCGGCGACGCCGCCGGCCGCGGCCATACATCGCACTCGGATTCGCCACGAGCACCTCGTGGCCCGCGGCCGCGATCAGGCGCGACATCCACGGCGAGTGCGTCCCCACTTCGAGCACCACCCGACAGGGCGCGCGCGACCCGAAGTACGCGGTGATCCCCGCCGCGGTCGTCGCCAGCGTGCGCTCCTCCAGCCGCTGCCCTGCCGCATCGACGGCGTACAGATGCGTGCGCTGATCGCCGAGATCGAGCCCAATGGTGACGGCGGGGATCGACGTAGTAGTTTCTGCAACATGAGACATGGCTAACCTCCGGTCATCGGCCAATATGGCCTGCGTGAAGTGGTCCTCCGTGGTGCGCCCGCAAGGGATGACACCGTGACCAGCCGGAGGGAAGCCTTTCTCATCTCAACTGTGGTTCAACTGTTGTCTGTTGCTGTTGTCACGCGACCCACTCACGCGTCCATCTCTACGCGACGCGACATCGCCGGCAGATGCCAGAAGAGCGTGCGAATCTCGTCGTCCGTTGCCAACTGCGCGTTGACGACGGGACTGTTGCTTGCGTCAGCAACACCAGCCATCGCAACCGCAGCGTTGCATGAGCTGGGCAACGTCGCCGAGCCTGCGCTGCAAACACAAGGCACACTGTCAGCCGCGGCGCT
>JAYSVL010000423.1:0-4326 GCA_043718595.1 Gemmatimonadaceae bacterium | reverse complement strand
CACTGGATCACGGTGAACTACCGGGAGAGCTTTGATCTGTTCGCTGTTTCGGGCATTCTGTTTAATCACGAGTCGCCGCGTCGCGGGCTCGAGTTCGTCACACGAAAAATCACCGACGCGGTAGCGCGCATCAAACTCGGCACGCAGCGCGAACTCCGTCTCGGCAATCTCGACGCGCGCCGGGATTGGGGATTTGCCGGCGACTACGTTGACGCGATGTGGCGCATGTTGCAGCAGGATACACCCGACGATTTCGTCATCAGCACAGGCTCGACGTACGCTGTCCGCGATTTTTGTGACGCGGCATTCTCCGCGGTCGATCTGGACTATCGAAATTACGTCGTACAGGACGAACGTTTCTTCCGTCCGGCCGAAGTTGATTTGTTGGTTGGGGACCCGTCGCGGGCGAAGGCCGAGCTTGGATGGGAGCCCAGTGTCGCGTTTGCTGGGCTCGTGCAGATGATGGTCGAGGCCGACCTCGAACGTCACCGCAAGCATCGGTGAGCGCGCCACGGCCGGCCGAATCGCGGCAGGCAGAAGCGTCGCCCCGCGCTCTCATTACCGGCGCAGCGGGTTTCGTCGGGCGGTGGTTGACGGACGCCATGCGCCACGCAGGTATCGCCGTGACGGCGCTGGCGACTGATGACACGCAGCGAACGGCGGACGATCGTGTCGATCAGCACCACCTCGCGCCCATCAGTTGGCACTACGGGGATTTGCGCGATGATGCGTACGTCCGTGCTGTTGTAGACGACACGCGACCCGACTACGTCGTGCATCTCGCCGCGATTTCGCACTTGCCGACCGCGGCAGCCGATCCGGCCACCGCATGGGACATCAACGTCACTGCGTCGGCGCGTCTGCTGCACCACTTGTCAAACGCCCTCGCGACGGGCGACTGCGATCCGATGGTGCTGATTGTGGGCAGCGCGGAACAGTACGGACGCCACTTGGACGGCGCGCCTCCCCTCGCCGAGGACGCGCCGCAGTACCCCAGAACGGTCTATGCCGCGACGAAGGCCGCGCAGGAGATACAGGCCCTGCAAGTGTGGCGTGCGACCGGACTTCGTGTTGCGGTGGCGCGCAGTTTTAACCACAGTGGCGCGGGACAGGATACGCGCTTCTTGCTGCCGGCCATTGTCGGACGCGCGGTGGCCTTGCGCTCGGCGCCCATCGGCACTCCGATGCGCGTTGGTAACACGAGTCCGGTGCGTGACTTCCTGCATGTGAGTGATGTCGCGGCGGCGTATATTGCATTGTGTCAGGGCGCGATTCCGGGCGAGGCATACAATGTTTCGCGCGGTGAGGGGATGTCCGTGCGCATGGTTGTGGAGCGCGTGCTGGCCCGGGTCGGCGTTGCGGCGCCGGTTGTGGAGGATCCGGACCTCCAGCGGCCAGTGGATGTGCCGACGTTGGTGGGGGATTCGCGCAAGCTGCAACAGACTACTGGATGGCGCGTCACGCGCTCATTCGACGATATCATCGACGATCTACTTCATGCCGCGACGCGCTGATCTTCACCGGATTTTGGTCATTGGGTCCGGCCCGATTGTCATCGGGCAGGCCGCCGAATTTGACTATTCGGGTACACAAGCGATCAAGGCGCTGCGCGAAGAAGGTTATGAAGTGGTGCTGGTGAATTCGAATCCAGCGACGATCATGACCGACCCGGAATTCGCCGACCGCACCTATGTGGAGCCGGTCACCACCGAGTTCGTCGAACAGGTGATTGCGCGCGAGCGTCCGGACGCAGTGTTACCAACCATGGGTGGCCAGACGGCACTCAACGTCGCCCTGAATTTGCACGAGCGCGGCGTACTGGAGCGCTATGGCTGTGAGTTGATTGGTGCGAACGCGCGAGCGATTCGTGTTGCTGAAGATCGCGCGCTGTTCGCCGATGCCATGAAGCGCATTGGCCTGACTTGTGCGGCAGGGAGCACTGTCACCAACGTCGACGACGCCTTTGTGGCGGTTGAAGCCACTGGGTTTCCGGCCGTCATCCGTCCATCCTTCACCCTGGGTGGCACCGGCGGCGGCATCGCGTACAATCGCGATGAGTTCGATACCATGGTGCGCCGTGGGCTTGACCTCTCTCCCGTAACGTCCGTGCTCATCGAGCGATCACTCCTCGGCTGGAAGGAGTACGAACTCGAGGTGATGCGCGATCGGGCGGACAACGTCGTCATTGTGTGCGCCATTGAGAATTTCGATCCCATGGGCGTGCACACCGGCGACTCGATCACAGTGGCACCGTCGATGACGCTGAGCGATCGCGAGTACCAGGTCATGCGCGATGCCGCCATCGCGATCATTCGCGAGATCGGCGTTGATGCTGGTGGTTGCAACATCCAGTTCGCGGTCAACCCGGCAAACGGCGATCTCATTGTCATTGAGATGAATCCGCGCGTTTCGCGTTCCTCGGCACTTGCCTCGAAAGCCACGGGATTTCCCATTGCGCGCATTGGCGCAAAACTGGCGGTCGGGTTCACGCTGGACGAGGTGCCGAACGATATCACGGGGACCACGCCAGCCAGCTTCGAGCCGGTGCTCGACTACGTGGTGGTGAAGTGTCCGCGTTTTGCGTTTGAAAAGTTTGTCGCGGCGGACCCAGGGCTGACCACGCAGATGAAGTCGGTCGGCGAGTCGATGGCCATTGGGCGCACGTTCAAGGACGCGTTCCAGAAAGCGCTGCGTGCGCTGGAGACTGGTCGAGCGGGATGGACCGTCGCGGAGCGCCTGATCGACGATCGTCTCGCCGATGGATCACTCGAGACACTTCGCGCGGCGCTGCGCCGGCCAACACCGGAGCGCGTGTTTCAGCTCAAGCGGGCCATGCAGCAGGGTATGACGACGGCGGAGATTCACGCGCTGACGGCGATTGACGCATGGTTCCTTGATCAGCTTCGCGAGCTGTTGGACGCAGAATCGTGGTACGCGTCGCAGAGCGTCGTCACGGCTGACGTGGTTCGGCGCATGAAGCAGCTCGGCTTTTCCGATCGACAACTCGGCGATTTGCGCGCGGAAAGTGAAACGGCAGCCCGTGAGCGTCGCTGGTCGCTTGACGTGCGTCCCGCGTACAAGATGGTCGATACGTGCGCGGGTGAGTTCCCGTCCAGCACACCGTACTTGTACAGCTCATACGATGAGGAGAGTGAGGCCGCTACCAGCGGGACTCGGAAGGTGGTGATTCTCGGATCCGGCCCCAATCGTATTGGCCAGGGTGTGGAGTTCGATTACTGCTGCGTACGCGCGGCACTCGCACTCCGCGAGCAGGGATACGAGACGATCATGGTGAACTCGAATCCAGAAACGGTGTCGACGGATTTCGACATTTCCGACAAGCTGTACTTCGAGCCACTCACACTTGAGCATGTGCTGGAAATCGTCGCGCGTGAGCAACCCATTGGCGTCATCGTCCAGCTAGGCGGGCAGACACCACTCAAGTTGACGCGCGGTTTGGAAGCCGCGGGCGTGCGCATTTTGGGAACCAGTCCCGATGCGATCGACATCGCCGAAGACCGACGTCGGTTTGAGAAGCTCACGCGTGAACTGAACATTGCGCAACCCGCAAACGGCACCGCAACGAGTGTCGATGAAGCGCAAGCGATCGCCGCGCGGATCGGTTATCCGGTGCTTGTTCGTCCGTCGTATGTGCTGGGTGGACGCGCTATGGAAATCGTGCACGATGTGACGTCGTTGCGCGACTATTTTGAGCGCGCAGTGCGGGTGAGCGAGGATCGCCCGGTTTTAGTGGACCGTTTTCTTGAAGACGCCTTCGAAGCGGATGTGGACGCGCTGTCCGACGGTACGGACGTGGTGATTGGTGCCGTTATGGAGCACATCGAGAGCGCGGGCATCCACTCTGGAGACTCAGCGTGTGTGCTCCCGCCGTACCTCATCCCGGCAGCCGCAGCCGATCAGATGCGCACCCACACGGTGGCGTTTGCCAAAGCACTTGGCGTCGTGGGGTTGATCAACGTCCAGTACGCGTACAAGGACGGCGTGGTGTACGTGATTGAGGTCAATCCGCGCGCGTCGCGAACCGTGCCGTTTGTCTCGAAGGCGATTGGTGTGCCGCTGGCGTCGGTTGCGGCGCGGTTGATGCTGGGTGAGACGCTCGCTGAGGTGGGTTTTTTGGAGGAGATCGTGCCGCCGTACTTCAGTGTGAAGGAAGCGGTCTTCCCATTCAACAAGTTCCGCGAATTTGATCCCGTGCTTGGTCCGGAGATGCGATCCACCGGCGAGGTGATGGGCATCGACGAGAGCTTTGGTGCCGCGTTTCTCAAGTCGCAGCTCGCGGCAGACAATGCGCTGCCGCGCGAAGGC
>JAYSVL010000422.1:0-4353 GCA_043718595.1 Gemmatimonadaceae bacterium | reverse complement strand
TGAGCAAAACCCAGACCCGTGGAAAACATGAGACTTCAGCACGCAATTGGGGGGTCGGAGCGTGAGGCCGTTCGGCGCGCGCGTTCCGCCTTCTCGTCCGCGGGCTGGTCGATCGCACACCAATCTGTAGCTGCGTCGGACTTGGTCGTAACACAGGGCGAGCTGCGCTACGCCGTCGAGGTCAAGGCCATCCCTCGCGGCAGCAGCGTGCGTTTGGAGGACGCGTGGTCCAGTGCCTGCCTTCAGGCTCGCCTCGCGGCGCAGTTCGGCGCGCGGCCACTGGCGCTCATCGTCGCACCACGAGTCACAGCCTCGTCGGTCGAGCGTTTGATGGACTTCGCCGCTCGCTTCGCACCGGACGTCGCCGTCGGCGTGATCGACCACGAAGGTTATCAGCAGTTCCGCGGTGACGGTTTTGACACGCTGATGCATGAACCGCGAGTGAACTCCAGGCAATCCGCGCCGAAAACGCTCGCGCCAATGAATCTGTTCTCCGACCTTAATCAATGGTTGCTCAAGGTGTTGCTTGCACCAGAAGTTCCGGCCTTTCTATTGAGCGCGCCGCGTGCTGAATACCGCAACGCCTACGATCTCGCCAGCGCTGCGGGATGCGCTGTGATGAGCGCGCACCGCTTTGTGCGCGAGCTTCGGCGGGAGGGCTTCCTCGATAATGATGTCGCACCACTGCGACTCGTCCGCCGAGCTGAGTTGTTCCGACGATGGCAGCACGCCCCGTCGCACGCTCTGCCCGAGATTGCCTATCGGATGCTGGTGCCGATGGATGTGCGTGCACAGCTTGAACAACTCTTCCCGCGCGGACGGGCGTGCCTTGGTCTCTTTGCAGCGGCCGATGAGCTGGGGGTCGGCCACGTCAGCGGGGTGACACCGCACGTATTGGTCGACGGCGCTTCGCTGTTGCCAGGCCGGCCAGATGCGGCCAGCGGTGCTCGCAATCTTGTGATCGCGGAGCGCGGCGATCCAGTGGATCTCGTCGTGCGCATTCCGAAAGCAATGCGTTCGGTGTTCCGCGCTGTGGTGCGGCCACATGGGGTCGCGTGTGCTGACATCATTCAGGTGTGGCTCGATGTGGCACACCACCCATCGCGCGGCGCGGAGCAAGCAGCGCGGATCTGGGAGCAGTACCTAGCGCCGCTGGCAAGTGAGTCACAGCATGCGTGACGGCCGTGCGATGGCAATGGTGATCGACGCACTACGGCCGTGGCATGCGCGTGTCGTGTTCGTTGGTGGATGGGCGCACCGGCTGCATCGCTTGCATCCAAGTGCAATGGCGCCACGGTACCAGCCAGTCGTCACCCGCGACGTCGATGTGGTGCTCGACCCGGCTATGCGACTGGACGGAGACATCGCGCGCGCCCTGCAGACGGCGGGCTTCACAAAGCGACTCGTCGGTGAGCATCGTCCGCCGGTTTCGCACTTCCAGCTCGGCGACGACGCGGGATTCTTCGTGGAGTTTCTCTCGCCGTTGCGCGGTAGTGCCGTGCACCGCGACGGTACGGAGAATGCAACTGAGTCTATCGCTGGCGTGACGACACAAAAGCTTCGGCATCTGGACGTCCTACTGTGCTCGCCATGGGAGATCGCGCTCGTTTCGACACCGGAGCTGCCGACTACCCAACAGGCGTGTGTCCTCGTCGTCAATCCGGTCAGTTTCCTCGTGCAGCGATTGCTCATTCACCACCTCCGCCCGGTCGAGAAGAAGGCGCAGGATGTGTTGTACATTCACGACACGATCGAACTCTTTGGCAGAAGTCTCGCGACGTTACATACTTTGTGGACTGATGTGGTCAGTCCTTCACTGCGCTCGAGCGATCGATCGACAGTACTCACGCGATGCGACTCGATGTTTGGTGCCGTTACTGATACGATGCGCAATGCCGTGCGCGCAACGTCGACTGACCGTCAGCTAGCTCCCAACGAACTCAGACTCCGCACGTCTATCGGCCTCGAAGAGATCTTCGGTGCGCGAATATCACCTCGCTAGTGCCGCCGATGTCACGGCAAAGCGACGAATTCAGTCCGTGTCGATGACGCGACTTCTGCCGTTGCTATCCCTTCTCGCCGGTTGTGCATACTCGGCTCCGACAGCCAAGTCTGCGTCCCTGCCAGACGCTTCAGCGACACTCGCACTGGAGTCGCGCGTCCTGCGCTCCACCACGAACCCGATTCTCAGCACCGGCGCCGACTACACCACCGACCCCGCACCACTCGTCGCAAACGGAACTCTCTACCTACTCACCGGCCGCGACGTGGCGCCACCGGGCGTCAACGACTTCGTCATGCCCGAGTGGCAACTGCTCGTCACAGACGACCCAATGTCTGGCACATGGACACACTATCCACATTTCGCGCAACCGGCGAACGTCTTCGCATGGGCAACACCGGGCCGAGCATACGCGGCGCAGATCGTGCGTGGTGCGAATGGCAAGTACTATCTGTATGCGCCGGTTGTTGAAGCAAAGTCCACGAGCAAAGATCGGTTTGCGATTGGTGTCGCGGTTGCGGATTCGCCGCTTGGTCCGTGGACCGACGCGCATCCGCAAGGACCTGTCGTATCGCAGTCATATCCTGACATCAACGACATCCAGAATATCGACCCCACGGTGCTCGTCGACGATGATCACCGCGTCTACCTGTACTGGGGCACGTTCGGCCGTCTGAAAGGTGTGGAGCTGGCGACGGACATGGTGACAATGAAGGGCACACCCGTCGACGTGCGTTCGCTCACCGGATTTTTCGAAGCCGCATGGTTGTTCAAGCGACACGGTGTGTACTACATGGCCTACGCGGCGAATCACGCAGGACTTACGTCCGACTGTACGGAGGCCGTGTACTACGCCTGTATCGCATACGGCACCGCGCCGTCTCCGCTTGGACCGTGGACGTATCGTGGTGTGATTCTCGACCCGGTTTCGTCCACCACGTCGCATCCGGGCATCGTCGAATTCAAAGGCGCGTGGTACCTCACCTACCACACCGCCGACGCAACAAATGGTGGTCACTTCCGGCGTTCCGTCGCGATCGACACACTCACCTGGGATGACAGTGTCTCGCCGGCGCGCATCGTGAAAGTTGTCCCCACCGGCGGTGCACCCTTCGACGCCACACCGATCGCCAACATCGCATCGCCTGCGCGACTTGCGGCATCGAACACACCGGTACCAGTACAGTACTGGTTGCGCGCACTGAATGACGGCAAGGTGCGCGCGAACCCGCTGCCACCCGACATGTGGGCCACGTGGTCGCGCAACAATCCCGCACAACAGTGGAGCCTGTACCAGTGGGACGCGCCGGTCACACTCACCGCGTCAAGCGTGTACTTTTGGGGCGATCATGCGCCCGGGTCTGGCATTGGTGTCGCGCCACCGAAGAGTTGGCGACTGGAGTACTGGGACGACACGCGATGGACAGCCGTCAGCGCGAGCACACCGTACACCAGCATGCTCAATGTCGACAATCGCGTCGAGTTTACGCCGGTGACAACGCGATGTTTGCGCGCCGTGTTTGACGCGTCGACCGATGGCACAACGTATGCCGCCGTCGCCGCGCAGGAGTGGCAGGCATTCTCCACACGTGCGCAGGCCCCGCGGCGGCTGTCGGTGAAGGGTGCCGCCTCGGCGAACTGCGAGCTATCGCGCTGACTCCGCGGGCCTAGTGTGACCAGCCACCGTCACGATATGTTCGCAGAATCCAGATCGTTCTACCACACTGCGCTACACGCTCCGTCCACTGCGCCGAGAAACTGTTCATGCTTACAGCGTACAGCCACCGCATCCCGTCATCCGTGCTCTTCCGGATTTGCGTCACTCGCGCACTGCTGACACTGGCTGCGATCGTTGGCGCACAGCCCGCGACGGCCCAAAAGCCAGCGGACACGAAACGACCGCCCACAACACAACCCCCGATTCGCTTAGCACGCTCGCCGACCGTCGCTTCACTCGCACAAGACTCTGCGGATGCGATGGCCACCTTTCGCGAGAATCTGGCCGCGATTCACACACGCAACAAAGCTCGATATCTCGCGACGTACGTACACACCGAACGACTGCTGCGGCATTCGCCGACATCCTTGCAGACGGGATATTCCGGATGGTCAGCGATCACCGAGAACGCGTGGCCGGACACGCTGATCGTCAAAGAGATGCGTGTTGCGCCGGTGGCGCCCGGTGTCGTGTACGGATACTATCGCTACGTTGGTGTGCCCACGCCTGGCGATACGCTAACCGGTGTTTCCACGCGAGTGTTTGTACGAACACCAGAAGGTATGCGTATCACCGTCACCGCCTCGTGGAACGACGCTACTGTAGTGCCAAAACGATAGCAGTTATCTCGGAG
>JAYSVL010000421.1:0-14151 GCA_043718595.1 Gemmatimonadaceae bacterium | reverse complement strand
ATTGATACGGTATGGCATGAGCATTTGCTATTTACGCGCCCGTATCAATGACTTTCGACGGGGTGACGATGAAATCACTGGTCACGCCAAGATACACGAACTTGCGATACTCGTTAATCGCGCGCAGTGCAAAGCGTGTCGTCCAGTTGTGCTTGCGCGCGATCTTGCTGGCGAACGCTCTGGTCGACGCGTCAACACCACCAAAGGCGGCAGTGACGTGATTCCACAGATCTGTGGGCACGATGTCCGCAAAGTGGTACTGCCGAAGACGAAGCCACAGTTCACGTTTCATGCTGGTGTCGGCTATGGGGTGCGACGTCCGGCGAAATCCAGCACGTCAAGGCTACACGTCTTCATGTACGACTCTTCTGGCGGCTGGGCGTCGCGTTCATCAGTCAGCCCGAACCTACTGTTCGGACGCGATTTTGCTCTTGGGCGCCTTGAGCCGCTGGTCGTAGAATTCAACCACACGCTTCTGCATATCGAGGAAATCTTCTGCTGTAGCCGTGCCGCCCCCGTGTCCGCCGTTGGCGTAGTTCACCCAAATGCACTCTTTGCCGAGTCGACGCAGCGCGTAGTACATCTCGCGCGTATTGAGCGCTGGTACGTTGGAGTCTTGCTCGCCCGTCACCAGCATGAGTGGAGTGGTGATGCGGTCGGCAAACATAATGGCCGAGTGCGCGATGTACTTCTGTGGCTGTGCCCACATGGAGGCGCCAATGCGATCCTGTGTCTTTTCGGCGGCGTTCACGTTGCGCACACCGAGTCGTGGGCTGTCAGTGTAGAAGCTGATCATGTCGACTTTGCCGGAGATGTTGACGGCAGCCTTGAAGCGATTGGTTTGCGTGATGAGCAAGTTCGTGGCATAGCCGCCGTAGCTCTGTCCCTGCACGCCAAGCCGTGCGGAATCGGCGATGCCCATCTCGATCAGTTTGTTTGCCGCAGCCGTGACACCTTTGGCCCATGCTTCGCCGGGATAGCCAATTTCAAAATCCACGGCAGGATGCACGACCACGTAGCCGGCGCCGGTGAGCACGTTGGCGCGCACGTCAAAGCTGTCGTCAAAGAAGTCTTCGTAGATTTCGAAGACGGTGGGATACGCCTTGCTCTTGTCGTAGTCCGCCGGATAGTACACGACCATCTTTTTGGCGTGCCCGTCCGCATTCAGAAACGTGAGCAACTCGGTGGGGCCGATCTTCTTCGCCGCGAGTTGTGGATTGGTTTCCACGAGGCGGCGCATGTCACTTAGGTCGGCGCTCGCGGTGTAGATGTCCGCTGGTCGATTGCCACTGGCCACATTGAGCACGACGGTTTTGCCATCTTTTGCCAATCGGAACTGTGAATACGACCGTCCGTCGCGGATCAGTTCCTTCAACTGCTTCGTGGGGCGATCGTAGCGCAGAATGCCGCGCTCCCACTTTTGTCGCGACGCAAAGGTGAGGAACAGATGCTGTCCGTCAGCACTCCACGCGCCGAACGCGACACGCGGCAGTGTCTCACTCGAATCGCTGGCAGCCACCACCTTCTCGCGCGCACCGGTATTCGCGTCGGCAAGCCACATGCCTTCGCGATTGGAGACGAGTACTGCATCACCCGTTGGACTCATGCGCACTACGCTGAACCGTTCGGCTGCTGCTTTGTCGCGTGCTACTTTCGATGTGTCGGGTGTTTCGCCGCGCCGCGCTTCCGCCGCGCCCGCGAGCAACTTGCGGGTGGTATCGGCGATGCTGGCCAGATACACTCGGCCGTTCGTCGAGAACGCGTAGTGTTTGCCGTCCTCGGCCCACTGGATCTGCATGCCCTTCGTTGTCGCGTGCAACACGCGCTCCACGCCCGCGGAATCGCGCACCCGCAACGAGGTTTCGGCGGCGCCGAGGCTTTCGTAATCGGTCTTGGTGACGATGTCACGTGCGTACGTGATCGCACTGCCGTCTTCAGCCAGCGTGTAGTTGGAGAGCGGCACTTCGGGGACGGTTTCGCGTGCTTGCTGCGTGGCCACATCGAGCGTCATCACGCTCCGCGCGTTGCCGGCGCGCCGAATCGCATCCCAGGCAAGGAACGGATCTTTGCTCGACTGCACGAACACCGGCGTGACACCGGTCATCGTGGCGAACGTTTCGCGCGCCGTTTTGCGCCAGTCGAAGGTGTGTGTCGTCAACACCAGCGCCTTGCCATTTGGCGACCAGCGCACGTCGCTATTCTCGGCGACATACTTGCCCGCCGGAAGTTTGAGCGTCACCGCTTTGCTTGTCGCTTTTGTCCAGACGACCGGTTCGTAGACATCGCCGTTGAAGACGAGCATGGCGAGACGCGTGCCGTCTGCCGACCATTGCATGCTGCGGACGCTTTTCTTGTCGGCGAAGATTGGTTGCGTGGCACCCGTTTTGGTGTCGATCACCATGACGCGGGTGAGTGCACCGCGCACATATGTCGGGTCACCGTCGCGTCGGAAGTCCTGGCCAAAGGCTTCGCGCCGCACTGATGCCGTGGCGGCGAGAAATTGACCGTCGACGGTGAGATCACTGACGGTGTAGGTGACGATGCCCAGCGCGTCTTCGGCGGCGAAGGTGTTGTCGGCCGATTGCGGTGCACGCGGCGTGAGCGTGGCGAGGGCGAAGGTGAGGGCGATGGAGAGGCGCATGGCGGACGGTGTCGTGAGGGCGGTGCCGGTGGAGCGTGGGCGGTCCCCAAGCATCGTGTCTGTGTGGCGGTTGCGCTAGTTTGGCTCGACCGGAAGCATCGGGGCGGCCGAGGCGGCGCCGGTGACGTGTACCGTTCCGCTGTCGTCGATCCTGACGCGCGGGACCACTCGCTGCGGTGTGGCAAGCGTGTAACGGGTGTGTCGCCGCTCACCGGTTCGAAGCAACACGCCCCGTTCAACGAGATCAGACAAATCCCGAGTCGCCGTTGCGGGTGACGCACCAGTGATGGTGATGTAGTTACGCGCGCTCAGTCCACCGGTGAATCCCGCGGGTCCTTCGCGCAACACGCGCAGCAGTGCCCGTTGCTGACGATCATTCAGTGCATCACGAAGCCGGTCGAACAGCCGCGTCTTGTCGAGCAGAAACTCGAGGTACACGACGGTGCGTGCCTGAGCTTCGATCGCCGTATCTGCGAACCAGCGTAGCCACGAGGTGATGGTGTTGTCTTTGTTGGCAACTTCAAGCGCGGCATAGTACGACTTTCGTCTTGCGAGGATGGTGGCGGCAAGCGCGACGAGCGTGGGACGCGCGAGGGATTGCGCCAACTTTCTCGGAGAGTGCGCGACCGAGGCGACCATTGCCGTCTTCAAACGGATGAATCGATTCGAAGTACAGATGGGCGATTGCGCCTCAGCCTTGCGAAGCTGTGGCGTGTCCCAGGTGAAGTTGGGCGAGCTGGTTTGTTGCCAGTTCCAGATCATGAGCGATAGGGAAGATTCTATCGCTCAAAATATATGACATTCTGAGCGATAGCGAGCTGCCCGAGCGCTCTGGTTCGCGAAGTACCTGCTGTGAATGTGCGCCGACGCAGCGCGCAGCGCCCTACTTGACGATCTTCAGCGGACTCATCGCGCGCACCTGCGACACGTACGCGCTGACCAAACTCTCGTTACCATCCGCGCCGATCGTCGCCACACCAAACACCCAGTCGTCAATCGAGAGCCCGGGTAATACGAACTGCGTCACGTTGCCCACCACCTGCGAATGTTCCCAGCTATTGCTCCAGGTGTCGCGCCAGTAGATGCGATAACTCGCCGCGCCGGGGACCGGCGTCCACTGCAGATTCGCATCGTATCCCGACGGATTGCGCGTTAGCTGCACCGCGCCACGTTCGTTCGTCACCCGAGGTGCCGGTGGCGCTAACGCAAGCGACGCGGCACTGGCCGCATTGACGCGGGCGTTCTGCGCCAGATAGCGAAAGTCGACACCTTCGAGTTTGTCTTCGGCGTTGTGCTGCCGGCTGAAGTTTTCGTTCGCTTCACGAAATACCACGGCCGGAAATCCGTTCGTGGTGAACGACGAATGATCACTGCCGCGACCAAAACGATCTTCGCGCGCCATCAACCGAATGCGGTGCGACGGCACGTACACAGCCGCCAGACGTTCGATGTAGCGCGCCAGCGAACGCGACATGTTGTCTTCCGGGCCGAGTGAGTAGATGCGCACGGTTTTCGCATCGATCTGTCCGTTGCCGCCCATGCTGTTGCCAATGATGTCGTTATTGAAGTTGGCATCAACCACCACTTTGTCGGCGGCTATCGTTTGCGCGTGCGCCATCGATCCAATCAGTCCTTGCTCTTCGCCGGCCCAGCACATGAAGACGAGGGTCGCGTCAAACTCAATGCCGCTCTCAGCAAAGACGCGCGCCAGTTCCATCGTCAGCACCGTTCCGCTGCCGTCGTCGTTGGCACCCGGCGCGTCGTTGTCACTCGCGTCACGCGCAGGCTGCGTGTTGGTGGCGGTGCCCGCGTTCAGTGCGGTCTGGCCACCGCGACCCAGATTGACGCTGTCGTAATGACCAGTGATATAGATGCGACGCGCCGACTTGCCGGGCAGCACGGCCATCACATTGCGCAATTCCACGTCACGTGTAATGCGCCCTTGTTGCGCGATCTGATGTGTATCGAATGACACTTGCAGCTTCGCGCTGCTGCGTTTGAGTTCGTCGTAAATCCACTGTCGTGCCGCGCCGATGCCACGCGTGGTTGACGTCGCGTCGGACAAGGTCATGCGCGTGCCAAATGACACCAGTTTCGTGTCGAGGTCGCGCAACCGCTGTTCAGAGACCGCGGCAACCAGTTTCTGGATGCGCGTGTCGATGTCCGGTGACGGCGCACTTCGCTGTGCACTAATGACAGCGGGCCAGAGCAGTACGGTTGCGAGGGTGACGCGTCGGATCGTCATGGTTGCAAACGGCATGGTTGTCGGTATGGTGGACGCTGGCCGCTTGGGGCGTGCGGACTCAGGAACGGATGATCTTGGGCTGGGCTGGCGCGTTGACGAAGACCAAACAGCAATGAACCACAGGGATCACAGGGATCACAGGGGGGCACAGTCGCACGCATCGTTCCAAATCCCAAAGAACTTTTTAGGGAAATGTTGCGACGGATGCCACGCGATACCCCTGTGATCCCTGTGGTTCAGGTTTTTCTGTTTTTGGTGGTCGCGGCCGCTACTGCTACGCCAGCGATTGGCCGTTCCCGCGCGTTTACGTGATGCACCCGGCGACCAGTTCGGGGCAGCATCCCGAACGAATCCCAACAACCAACGGCCACGGATGTTCCCACGCCGATGGTTGTCCGTCCAAAATCTGTCAGGAGCGATTTGTGAGTGTTCGTTACATCCGCGTGGCATTCCTCGCATTGGCGACCGTTCTTGGGGTCACTGCGGTACGCAGCGCCAGCGCGCGGGCACTCCCGCCGCGAGCGGCGAAGAAGTGGGAAATCAAGATGATTACGCAGGACGGGAAGCAGGTCTTCGAACCAGCAAAACTGACGATTCAGGCCGGTGACACGGTGAGCTGGCTTGCTGTCAGCGGCAGTCACAATGTGGGTTTCTGGGCAGACAGCGTGCCCAAAGGCGCGGTGGAGCTGTTGCGAAAGGCGATGCCGGACACGATCGCGCCCCTGCTCGGTGTTCGAAAGCCAACGAAGGGCGACACCTATGAGGTGGTGCTTACTGGCATGCCCAAAGGCATCTACAAGTACTACTGCAAGCCGCATCTGAATAAGATGATGGTGGCCGAACTCACCATTAAGTAGTTCGTCGCGCTGTTCCCTGGCGTTCGGCCGGACAGCACACGCCTTCCTTCAGGACATGGACGATCACGGACACGCGCCGCCCACGCTCGATCGACGGAACTATCTGACTAAGGTGGCGGCGCTTGTGGTGGGCGGACTCATCACCGTCGTCGCCCCGGTGGCGGGGTTGTTCACGTTTCTTGACCCGCTGCGTCGCAAATCCGACACGCGTGGCCTCGTGCGGGTGACATCACTGACGTCGCTGCCGTCAAACGGTGAGCCGCGCAAATTGCCGGTGCTCGACACGCTGGTCGACGCGTGGAACCGCACCGACAACGTGCCCGTTGGCTCGGTGTACGTACAGAAAACCGGCCCCAACACGGTGCGTGTGCTCAATGCGGTGTGTCCGCATCTGGGTTGTTCGGTGGGCTACAACACCGCGAACGGTGGGTACTTCTGTCCGTGTCACAAAAGCAGTTTTTCCGTGGACGGAAAGATTCTCGATCCGAAAAGCCCGAGCCCGCGCGGCATGGATGAACTGGAGGCCGTCGTGCGCAGTGACGGGGAGGTCTGGGTGAAATTCCAGAACTTCCGCAAAGGTTCGCCCGACAAAATTCCGGTGTGATGCGCGCCGGACTGGATTGGCTCGATCAGCGCACGGGATATCGCGCGCTGGTGAACGAAGCGCTGTTCGAGAACGTGCCCGGTGGTGCGCGCTGGCGCTATGTGTGGGGCAGCACGCTCGTGTTCTTCTTCAGCGTGCAGGTGATCACGGGACTCTTCCTGTGGATGTCATACAGCCCGAGTTCGCAGACGGCGTGGGAAAGTGTCTACTACATCCAGCATCAGATGTGGGGCGGCTGGTTCTTGCGCGGGTTGCATCACTTCGTCGCGCAAGCGATGACGATTCTGCTGGTGTTGCACCTCATGCAGGTCGTGGTCGACGGCGCCTACAAAGCGCCGCGCGAAGTGAATTTCTGGACCGGTGTGCTGTTGCTGGTGCTAGTGCTCGCGTTGTCGCTCACCGGCTACCTGTTACCGTGGGATCAGAACGGCTTCTGGGCCACGGCAGTGTCGACCAACATTATCGGCATCAGCCCGGCCGTTGGTGATGCACTGCAGACAGTCATCGTAGGCGGCACGAGTTACGGTCATCAAACACTGACGCGATTTTTTGCGTTGCATGCCGGCGTGATTCCCGGCGGCATCATGTTGTTCATTGTCGGGCACGTTTATCTGTTCCGCAAGCACGGCGTCACGCCAAAGGAACCGCGCACACGTCCAGATGCCGGCTTCTGGCCTGAGCAAGTGTTGCGTGATGCGGTGGCGTGCCTTGCTGTCCTGCTCGTCGTCATTTTCTTCATCCTGCGGTATCACGGCGCACCACTCGGCGCACCAGCGGATCCATCGGAGCAGTATTCTGCGGCGCGACCCGAGTGGTATTTCCTCTTTCTCTTTCAGCTGCTCAAATATTTTCCAGGTCGCGCCGAGGTGTTGGGTGCGATCGTGTTGCCTGCGTTGCTCATGCTCGTTCTCATTGCCATTCCCTACGTCGGCAAGTGGCAGCTTGGCCATCGCTTCAACGTGGGGTTTTTGTCGGCGATGCTGGTCGGCGTCGGCGTGCTCTCGTGGCTCGCGGTGAAAGATGATCGCAACGATGCCGGTTACGTCGTCGCCAAAGCGACTGCTGAACGCGATGCGGAGCGCGCCGTCGTGCTGGCGAATCAGGGCATTCCGGTGACGGGTGCGCTCACGCTCGTGCGTGACGATGCGCTCACGCAAGGGCCGCGCATTTTCTCGCGCAACTGTGCGTCGTGTCATCGGTACGACGGGCACGACGGTCTCGGGAACGCACTGCCCGCCGACTCCATCTCGGGATCGGACTTGAAGGGCTTTGGCAGTCGTGAGTGGCTCACTCGCTTCTTCGATCCCAAAGAAGTTGCCGGTCCGCGGGTGTGGGGCGGCACCGCGTTCAAAGACGGCGATATGGTGAGCTGGATCCTTGAGCATGTCGACGGCGCCGCACCTGAGGAGCAGGAGAAGATGCGTCGTGCGTTGATCGCACTGTCCGCCGAGGCCAAGCTCGCAAGTCAAGCGAGCGCTGACGCGCGCGATAGCACACTGATTACAGCGGGTGCACAGACGATTCGCGATCCGAAGGCGTGTGGTGAGTGCCATCTGTTTCATGACGCGGGTAAAGGCAGTCCGGATCTCACCGGATATGCGTCTCGCGAGTGGATGATGGCGTTCGTGACCGATCCGGCGCACACGCGCTTCTATGGCGACAACAATGACCGGATGCCGTCGTACGGTCCTGAGAAATCATTGACCGACAAAGAGATCGGATTGGTGGTGGACTGGTTGCGTGGCGAATGGTTCCTGCCCCCTGTATCGATGCGTGACAGCTCCGTAACGAATCGTTAGAGCCGAGCGACGACGACGATTCGCGCCGCATCGCTAACATGTTCTCGTGTTGTCGTTTGCGACTCAACCTTCGGGTGACTGGGATTGGGCGTGCTTTGTGCTGTATGGCGGGGATTCGGCTTTCTGTCGCCTCCCTCCTCGGCATCCCATGCGCCTCCCACCTGTATCGCTCCGTCCGTCAGGCTTCTTGCTGGCACTGACACTTGTCGCGTGTTCCTCCGACATCTCACAGCCGTCATTCAGTCCCAAATCGTCCAGTCCCGAATCTTCGGGTGTGCGATCCAACGTCAGTGTGGTCAGCACTGAGCTCAGTGATGGGCGTGGAACGGCGTGGCGCCAGCTGACTGAAACCGTGGGACTCACCTGGGGTCAGGTGGCGCAGCTTTGCCCACGCGACGGTATCAATCCCTGCACGGCCAACGCGGGACTCACCAACCTCACCGGCTGGGTATGGGCCACGGATGAACAGGTGGTGCAGCTATTGTCGCGGTACGCTCCGGACATTCTGAACAACCGCCTCCTGTCCGGCGCACAGTACGGTGCCGCGATCACCGCGTTCTTCACCGACTTTCAGCCGACCACCACCGGCGGATGCTCGGGTTCGGGGTACGTCGTGACCTGCTCATTTGGCGCACACGCCAGCGGATGGACGGCGACGTCCTATGGGGCGGGTTCGGCCATCAGCGGCACCATCCAGTCTGGGTTTGGCGGCGTCCCGCTGATCCAGGTTGCTACGGACGCCAACATCGCCTTGTCGTCGCCAGTGCGCGGCATGTTCATGTGGCGCGCTGACGGAAGCGGCGGTACGGCGATTGTGGCCAACGACGATGTCGGCAGCGTCGCGTCACCGTATGCCGGTGTCGTTGTGCAGAATGTGCTGGCGAACGATCTGCTCGCCGGAGGACCCGCGAACGTCGGCAACGTGGTGCTCGCGCAGTTGTCCACGACAAGTCCTAAGCTGTCGCTCAATACAGCTGACGCTTCCGTCAGCATCGCGTATGGCACACGCGTCGGATCGGAGTCGCTGCGCTATCGCATCTGCGAACGCGCACGTCCCGCCAACTGTGCGTCGGCTACAGTCTCTGTGACGATCAGCGGCAACCGAGTGGATGCCAATGATGATGTTGGCGCGAGCAAGACCGGCGGCGGTACCGGGATTGCCAACGTGCTGAGTAACGACACGTTCAATGGCGCACCGGCCTCACTGACGAACGTGTCGATGAGTGCGACGTCATCCGACGCGGCGCTGATGCTGCAACCCAGTGGCGCGTTGAGAGTGAGTGCCGGTGCATCCGTCGGGACCCACAGTATCACGTATGAAATCTGCGAGGTGGGAAACCCCTCCAACTGCGATCAGGCGACGGCGAGTGTGTCGGTGACACCGTTTGCGATTGACGCGGTCGATGACTACGGATCAGCGCCGTCTGCACCGGGTGGAAGGGCTGTCGGCACGGTGCTCGTCAACGACCTGTTCGACAATGTGGCAGCAACACTGGCGACGGTGACACTGTCAACGGTCTCCTCCTCGTCCGCTGGTGTCACGCTTGACGTCAGCACCGGCGCAGTGCGTGTGGCACCGGGCACACAAGCGGGAACACAGTCGCTCGTGTATCGCATGTGTGAAACGGCAAGTCCGTCCAACTGCGATCAGGCAACGGTCACGGTCACAATCGTCCCGCAAGGGTACGTCGTGTCGAATGATCGGATCAGGGTGAACGAAGGTTCGAGCGGGTCGTTCACGGTGAAGATGCTGCAGCCACCGTCCGCGAACGTGACCGTGAATGTGTCGTACCTCGCTGGGACCATGAGCGTGACCTCCAGCGTGGCGACACTCAACTTCACACCAGCCAACTGGAACACCGCCCAAACCGTGTCGTTCAGCACGGTCAGGGATTCTGACAAAGACGACAACGCTGGCACGCTGCAGCTCGTCGCTTCCGGTATCGCCGTACGCGATGTGGTGATCAGCGGATTGGACACCGATCGGAAGACGTCGCTGCCCACTGCCACGCTCCAGGCGCCGTACAACGGACAGACGGTATCGGGGATGGTGAACATCTGGGGCACCGCAACATCGAGCGGCGGCGCGTTGGTCGATGGCAAGTTCTACATCGACAGCAACCGCATCGCGACGGTGGCCAACGCGGCCGGCACATTCCGCGCACCGCTCTGGAACTCAGCGACGGTGACGAACGGATGGCACACGCTCGAACTTCGTGTGGCAGACGCCACGAACAACGATGGGCGTAACGTGATTAAGGTGTTCGTCAGCAATTAGCCCGGCGCAACAGACGTGCAGTGCGGACGAGTGATTCGCCGCACTGCGCGTTTGTCTGTGATGCGTCTCGCGCGTAGGGCAGCGCGGCCGCAGTATTCGGGTCCATGATTGATCGCTCGGTGTGGATGGTGCTCTGGAAACGTCTGGCCGACGCAGCGATTGTCGTGTGGCTGGTCGGCACCCTGTCGTTCGTGCTGCTACATCTCGCACCCGGCGATCCGGTGTCCGCCGCGCTCTCCGACGCGCGTGTGTCACCAGCCATTCGTGAGCATTGGCGCGCCGTGTACGCGCTCGATCAACCACTCGCGGCGCAGTACCGGCGGTACCTCGTCGCCCTGTCTCGCGGTGAATTTGGGTATTCCTTTTCGCAGTTTCGGCCCGTCGCCGACGCTCTGCGTGAAACTCTGCCCTACTCGTTGTTGCTGATGGGATTGGCGCTCAGCGGTGGCATACTCGCGGGGGCTGTCGTGGGTACGTGGCAGGCCGTGCGGCGACGATCGCGTTCGGCACGAGTGTCTTTGATCGTCATGAGCGCGATCACCGCAATTCCCGACGTGTGGCTGGCGCTGCTCTTGCTTGCCGGACTCGGCGCGCAGCTTTCGTTGTTTCCACTTAGCGGACGCTGCGATCCCGTGTGGTGTGATGTGGACTCCGGATGGCGTGCGATCGCGGACACGCTCGCCCATGCGGCGCTCCCCGCGCTGACACTCGCGCTGATTGTGTCCGCCGCCATTTCGCGTGTGCAACGCACAGCGTTGCGAGACGTGCTGCACGACGACGTGATGCGCCTCGCCATGGCCAAAGGTGTGCCGTCGCACCGTCGGCTCATGCAGCACGCCGTGCGCCGCGCCGCACGACCACTCGTGGCGACGGTCGGCCTATCGCTGCCAATGCTCGTTGGTGGTTCGGTGTTTGTTGAACGCGTGTTCGGCTGGCCGGGTATGGGCACGCTGCTCATTGGTGCGATTGGCGTGCGTGACTATCCGCTGGTCACTGCCGTGTCGATTGTCGGGTGCGTACTCGTACTCGCCGGCGGCATGTGTACCGACGCCGTCAGCGCGGTGCTCGATCGCCGCTGGTCAACGGACCGATGATGCGCTCGGCGACAACACCAACCGTTTGGCGCGATCTCACGAAACCGCTCGGCATGCGCGTGTCGCTCGTGCTGCTCGTCGCACTGTGCAGCGCGGCCTTGCTCGCGCCGTGGATTGAGCCGTTCGACCCGCAATTGTTGCTCGATCCGATTGGGCTTCGCAGTCGGTACCCCTCCTGGGCGCATCCGCTTGGTACGGACCCGTATTCGCGCGACTTGCTGAGTCGTATGCTCGCCGGAACGCGGGTGTCGCTCTCCCTCGCCGCCGTCGTCGTCGCAATAGCCACCGGCATTGGCACGGTGGTTGGTGCGACGGCGGGCTACCACGGCGGAATGGTCGACCGGATCCTGGTGCGCATCACTGATATCGGGTTGTCGATCCCACGCGTTGTGTTGCTGCTCGCGATCGTTGGGCTCTGGGGCACGCCGAGTCTCGCCGTGGTGGCGGTGGTTGTCGGTGCCACCGGGTGGATGGCCGTCGCTCGCCTCGTTCGCGGTGAGGTGCATGCCCTACGAACTTCGGAGCGTGTGCTGGCGGCGCGTGCGCTCGGACTTGGTAACGGTCGCATCCTGAGGAGACACATCATGCCGGACGTGTTGCCGCAACTGCTGGTGTCGGCGACGCTGGGTTTCGGACAGGTGTTGTTGCTGGAGTCGGGGCTGTCGTTTCTCGGTGTCGGGGTCCGGGCACCGCAAGCAAGCTGGGGTACCGTGTTGCTCGATGTCAGCGACGTGATCGGACCGGCCCGTTGGCTGATGCTCGGTCCGGGGCTGACACTGATGTTCGTTGTGCTCGCCATCCATCGGGTCGGCGACGGTATTCAGGACGCACTTCACCCGGGCCGGGGCGCGTAGCCACTTCTCTGCATCGTTTTGTTATAGGGTGTAACTAATCGTTACATGTCGTACCGGCTGCGGCCGCTATTGCCGAGGGCTAAGCCCAAGGCCCGATGGTAGTTGTATCGAGTTGACCATACCCTTCGGGGGGCCTGCTCTTTGCTGCAACTTTCGGCTTGACGGCGTGATTTTGGTGATGGCCGTCATTGAATGGTGCTGTCCCTGTCGCGATGCATCGGTGTCGCGTCACCGGCCATTCCCACGAC
Organism: Gemmatimonadaceae bacterium; assembly: GCA_043718595.1. GTDB lineage: Bacteria > Gemmatimonadota > Gemmatimonadetes > Gemmatimonadales > Gemmatimonadaceae > Gemmatimonas. Next base: position 1,531 of record JAYSVL010000421.1, on the reverse strand, counting down.
GGTCTGGGGTCCGATGTCTTCGTTGGCGCTCTCGTCGCAACGTGTACGGTCTGGCATATTCTCGCGACGCGGGTACGCCAGTTCGATGGCGACCACGCGGAATTTTTCCTCGCGCCGTAGCGTCGGCAGCGAACGGCTCTTTGAGCCAATACCGAGAGCGGCACGACCGCTCCACCCTAGCAATCGAGCGTTGTCACTCACCGTCCTGAGTCTGAGCTCCTCATTCGGCAGCGTCTGGCAAGAGCTCGCCGCCGACTCCGATCTCCCGTTACTTCAGGTGAGTGCGATCGCCGACCTCGGTCGACGCGCCGGGACGATTGCGCTGATCTCGGCTGGCGGAGAGGAGGAGCGCGTTGAAGCGCTGTTGCGCGCGAATCCGGCACCTGGGCTCGAGGTTGGGGTGATTGGTTCCATCGCCAGTCACGTTTTAGCCGTTACGCTGATTCGAGCGGGCGCTGCGAACTACTTCGCGCTGCCCATGGATTTGGAGTTGTTGCGTTCGTGGGTGCGAGAGCGCGCCGATCGGCAGCGGGCGCGCGTGACGGCATCTACGTTCACCGCTGGAGAGCACGCCAAGTACACCTTTGACGGCATTCTGGGGGACAGTCCCGCCCTGCGAGCGGCGTTGGATCGAGCTGCACGCATCATTCCGCACGGTGCGGTCACGGTGCTCATCACCGGCGAAACGGGAACCGGTAAGGAGCTGCTCGCGCGCGCCATTCATTACAACGGCCCACGACGGGACGCGCCATTCGTCGACATCAATTGCGCCGCGATTCCGGAACATTTGCTCGAGAGCGAGCTATTCGGACACGAGAAGGGGGCCTTTACCGATGCAACATCGGCGAAGCCTGGCCTCTTCGAAATGGCGAACGGTGGTACGCTCTTTCTCGATGAGATCGGGCAGCTGGCATTGCCGCTGCAGGGCAAGTTATTGCGCGCATTGGAAGAGCGGCAGATTCGCCGAGTCGGCGGTATGCGCTCCATTTCAATCGATGTGCGCGTCGTGGCGGCAACGCATGTCGACCTCGCCGCTGCGTCGCGACGTGGCGCCTTTCGCGAAGATCTGTTCTATCGCGTGAGTGTTGTACCCTTGCAGTTACCGGCGCTCCGGGATCGGCGCTCCGATATTGTCCTCCTCGCGCGACACTTCATCGCGCGCTTTGCTGCAGACTATGGATTGACGCCGCCGGTACTCAAGGCCAGCGCCGAGCAGCAACTGCGGCTGCATCACTGGAACGGGAACATTCGCGAGTTACGCAACGCGATGGAACGTGCCGTACTCCTTTGCAACAATTCGTACATCGACAGCGGCGACCTCTCGCTTGACGCGTCGAGCAGTGCTGTGCACGGGAACGGCGCGTTGCCGTTTCCGTCGACGTTGTCCGCGCTCACACGAGCGGCGGTCGAAGAGATGCTTCGCCTCTGTGACGGCAACAAGAGCGAAGCGGCACGACAACTCGGCGTGTCGCGACCACGACTGATGCGACTCATCGATGGCGACTCCACTCTCGATAACACTTCTGATACC
>JAYSVL010000043.1:0-8261 GCA_043718595.1 Gemmatimonadaceae bacterium | reverse complement strand
ATCTCCCGCACGCGCGCGCGGCGGCTACACTTGAATTCCGGCTGAAACGGAACGACGGTCTGTTTCGCTGGATGATGTGTACCGCCAGTCCACGATTGAGCGGCGGCGTCTTCGTCGGTGGCATCGGCTCCATGCTCGACATTGAAGAGCGTAAGCGGCTGGAAGATGATCTCCGCGTGCTGGCCGCAGACTTGTCAGCCGCTGATCGTCGCAAAGACGAATTCCTGGCAACACTCGCGCATGAACTGCGGAATCCGCTGGCACCGCTGCGCAACGGCCTGGAGATCATGCGGCTGGCCCTGCCGACGGGTGACGGCATCGAACGCACACGCGGGATGATGGAACGTCAGGTCGTGCAGATTGTTCGCCTCGTTGATGACTTGATGGACGTGAGTCGCATCAGCAGTGGCAAGATGTCGCTGCGTCTGGAGCGCATGGATCTCGGGACGGCCCTGCAGAGCGCCATTGAAGCGAGCAGTGCATCGTTTTCGGCGCAGCGGCAACATCTCACGGTCGAGCGGCCTGAGACCCCGGCATGGGTGACTGGAGACTTGGCGCGTCTCAGTCAGGTGTTTGCGAACCTGCTCGACAATGCCTCAAAGTACAGCGCCCCTGGGGGTCTGGTGTGGCTGTCATTGCATCAGGACGCCGACCATGTGGAGATACGCATTCGGGACCGCGGACAAGGGATTCCGGCGATGATGTTGCGGGACATTTTCGAGATGTTCACTCAGGTGGATCGCTCGCTTGAACGACATCAGGGCGGTCTGGGCATTGGACTCACGCTCGTCAAGCGTCTCGTCGAGATGCATGGCGGCACCGTGCAGGCGCGCAGTGACGGACTGCAGCACGGCAGTGAGTTCACCGTGCGCCTGCCATTGGCGAGCCCGCTGGGCGCATCGACGACGGCGCCAGTGCCGTCGGGCGTCGCTGGCGTGCTCAGACAACGCGTGCTGATCGCGGACGACAACGTGGACGGTGCAGAAACACTCGCCATGATGATGTCATCGCGTGGACACGACGTGCACGTGGCACATGATGGACTCGCTGCTATCGCCATTGCCAACGCAAAACATCCAACCATCGTCTTGCTCGACATTGGCATGCCCGGGCTCAACGGCTACGAAGTCTGTCAGCGATTACGCGCGACCGAGTGGAGTGCGCACACGACCATGGTCGCCATCACCGGATGGGGACAAGACGACGATCGCCGCCGATCCGCAGCTGTCGGTTTTGATCATCATCTGGTGAAACCCGTAGACCCGGTCGACCTCGACACGCTGCTGACGCAAGGCCGACGCGCAGGCTCAGCGTCGCACAGCACAGTGCCAGTGCCATGACTGCGGTTCCGGTGTGGCCGCCCACCAGCCAATCTCGACGTGCGCGCGGTGCGCGGTACGTTCGCTGAACGTGCGCCAGCGCGAGGTGCTGGTGATCGCGTTGGTGAAATCCGCGTGGGTTTCGGTCACATCGAGCGCGAACGACGGTGGCGATTCGTCGCGACGCGGCAACCGCGCCACGATGTGCAGCGGTGCACTCCAGCGCACGCCGGTAAAGTGACGGCACGCGGCAAGCATCAGCATCGTGAACACGGACGCGTGCTCCGCGGTCAGCACGCCCACCACTGCGCGATCCACATCGCTCGCGATACAACGGCTGCCACGCGGTAACACGGACGTCGCCACCGCCGCAACATGGGACCACCACGCGTGTGCTTCGATGTCCTTCGTTGGCGCGAGCACGCCATGACCCGCGGAGCCGCGCAACCAGGACAAATGCCCTGCGGTAACGCGGAGCTGTGCTGTGAGCGTCGCGATCGCCGCAGTGTCCGACGCGGCCAACGGGCGCGGCGGGCCATCGACGCGCAGCGAGAGCGCACTGGTGATGTTACCAAGCTCGTGCAACACAATGGCGACGTGATCGCGCTGCAGCTGACACGCTTCAGCAGAATCGAACGGCTCGTCGCTCATGCACTCGTCATCAATCGTCGAGCAGGACCAGCGTCTCGCCACGCGCGAGTCGCACAATGGCATCAATCAAGCGCACGGGTGCCACACCTTTGAGCAGAAATCCAGACGCACCGGCGTCCATGCACCGTCGAATGAGATCATCATTGACCGTACCAGAGAAGAGTGCAATATGTGTCGATGGTGCAAGGGACCGCAGCGTGCGGATAGCAGTGAGCGGATCTTCGCTTTGGCCGAGATGCACGTCGAGCAGCACAAGATCGACGGCCTGCGCTCGCAACGCAGACTCGGCGGTCGCGGCGCTACTGGCGCGTGTCAGCCCGGCAAACCCGCTCACGTGTCGCAGTCTCGACTCGAGCGCGTCGACGAGTGACACGTTGTCGTCAATGCACAGCACGCGAAATGACCGCGCGACAGGCGTCGCAGCGGCCGCAGCCGCGTCGGTGCCCGATCTGCGAGCCAGCCGCACATGGACTTCGACACCGTGGGAATGCACGGCGTGTGTCAGCGTATCGGACGCGTCAAGCAGCTGGAGGCACTTCGCACACAAGCGCTCGGCCACCTCGTGTGTGTTCGCGGGGCTCCCGAGCGTCACGTCCGTTGCCAGATGCACTGTATCCGTTGCACCCGTGACCACAATCGTGGCGCGGGCTTGCGCATCGTGCTGATGAATGGTCAGGAGCAGCTGGGCGATGAGTCGGGCGACCGTCGCACGCGGGATCGGCACCGCGGCCAGTTGCTCGCTCGCCAGCTCGTCGATGATGCGCAACTCGGCAGATGCGGAGAGCGCCGAACAGAGGGCGTGCAGGGGCCGCGCCCAGTCGTCGGCGCGTGGGTCGTACGAGTGTTCGCGAGGCTCCAGCAACAGGGCAAACCCTTCAACCGTCCACATGAGATGCGTGACACTCTCACGGGCGCGCCGCACGTGCTCGTCCGCATCAGGTGAGCGCAACAGCGCGTCGAGGCGCATTTGCACCGGGAAGATCGCGTTGCGGATCGCGTGCGGAAGAAACACGGCCGCATCGGCATACAGGAGTGTGTGCGGCAACACGTTGGGCATGTGCGGTGGGTCAGACGTGGTCGTCGCCGCAAGGTTAATTGCGCGCTTCCTCACAGTGGCCACGGAATAATAGTCGCGGAGAGTGAGTAAATGGTCGGTCGACTGTTCTACCTCGTTCGAGCGATTCCGCGCGAGCGATGCGTGCGCATTCTTTGTCTGCTCACCCGTTGATCATCACTGCGGAAGTTAGGAGAACCCGTATGGCGCGCATCAGTGTGGAGAATCGGAAAGCACCGACGTGGCTGTATCTGGCATTTGGACTCGGCGTCATTGCGGTCGTCTGGTGGATCATGTCCCGGCTCGCCGTCGGATCGTCGGTGACGGCCAGTCGCAACACGGTGCAAGTCGTCCCCCACTAGTGACCCATCGGGCACACCGAGCGCGACAGTAACGCTAGCGTGAAAGCGGTCACGGTAGCGTTCGGTGAACCGCTCACGCTTACTCGCTTCGCACCAAACCCCGTTTCATCGCAATACTCACGGCCTGCGTGCGGTCCCGCACGGCCAGCTTGCGCAGAATCGCCTTCACATGCGCTTTCACCGTCCCCTCGCTGATGTAGAGCGACGTGCCAATTTCTACATTCGACATGCCTTTCGCCAAACAGCGCAGCACATCAAGCTGTCGCGCGGTGAGTTCTTCCTGCCCTACATGTTGCGCCAGCTTGGCCGCAATCGCTGGCGAAATGCAGTGGCGTCCGGAAAACACTTCCCAAATGGTGTGTACCAGCGAGTCGAACGGCACGTCCTTGAGCAGATAACTCGCCGCTCCGGCCCGCAGGCCGCGGAAGATTTCATCGTCCGTGTCGTACGTCGTGAGCAGAATCACCCGCGACGTTGGATCGAGTTCACGCAACTTCTTCGTCAGCTCAATGCCGTCCATCGGTGACATGCGCAGATCAACAAGACTGACATCCGGCGCATGTTGGGCGAACAGCGCGAGCGCCTCCTCGCCGCCGCTCGCTTGGGCGACAACCGCAATGCGCGCATCGCGGCCCAGCAGCGCGGCCAATCCCTCGCGCAAAATGCTGTGGTCGTCCACGAGGAGCACGCGCACCGGCCTCGCAGTCAGCGCCATCGTGTGTGAGGCGGCCGACTGCGGCACGTAGGGTGCGAACGGTTGTTGTTGAAGCGCGGTCATTTGTGGAATTGCCAGGGACGTCGAGTCGCGGGCAGAACGCCAGACTCGTATCTCCAAGGTATGACGGCCTCGCGCCCTCCGATATCGCACTTTAGATGGAGTTCCGGCCTAGTCCCTCATCGCGCACGTACTTCCGCGCGAAAGCCCACACCGTGGCGAGTCAGGTACCGCAGGCCGAGCAGGCGCGTGAGGCCCAGTTCAACGATGGCGAGCGACTGCCCCGATTGTGTCGCGATTTCACCGGATGTGAGCCCCGTTGTGCCGACGATCATGTCCAGGACCGCCACTTCATTGTCGGTGAGCCCAGGATGCAGCGGGGCGGGAATGCGACGCTGCCGGGTGGGCATGCCACTGATGATGCTGTCATACTCTCGCAACGAGTCGCGCAACGTCACACCCGTGCTGGTAATGTCATACGTGCGGAACTCCCGGCTGTGATGACTGCCGCGCATTTTCACCACCACAAGTGCTTTGCGCAGTTCGCCTTCGATTTCCACATACCGCAAACTGACGATGTCGTCGGTGAGAAAGGACACTTGATACCCAGTGAGCTGAAAGCCGGCGCCCATCTGCTGATCGACCACTTCCACCGTGGAGTACATCGTCACGCCAAGCCCGGTTAGTGCACCGATGAGACGGTAGAGTGATTCTCGGAAGTCTTCGCGAAACGGCGGCGCGAGTGCCATCTCAAAGCCGGAAATCGAATCGATCACCACGCGCTTGGCGCCAATGGCGAGCACGGCATTGCGAATTTCGTCCAGCGTTTCATCGACCGACAAATCGAGTGGCCGCAAGTAGATGATGCGCACCTTGTTATCGATGACGGCCTGACGCAAATCGACATCGATGCTCTTGCCACGATCGAGATAGACGTCGGGATGTTCCTCAAAGATCGCGATGACGGCAGCCTCACCAATCGCGAGCCCTGCGGCGACAAACTTCATCGCAAACGTGGTCTTGCCCGTGCCCGTGGGTCCGGCCAGCACAACAGAATCTCCCGATGGAATGCCGCCGCCCATCATCGCATCCAGGCCGACAATGCCCGTCGCCAGGCGTGCAGTGCCGCGCGGTGTGATGTCGTCCGCGCGTTCGGGTGTACGGGGGAACACTTGCACGCCGGCTGACGTGATGCGCGCCGTATGCATCCCAGGCATCGACGCCACGCCGCGCGCTTTCACCACCTGAATGCGCCGCACAACCGAATTGCGATGCACTTCCTGCGAGAGCCATAAAATGCCGTCGGCTACGGTGAAGATCGGATTGTCGAGTTGCTGATCGATGTATTCGCCAATCAGGAACGCCGTGATCTCCCAGGTGGTGAGATGCAACACGAGCCGCTGCATAAACCGCTCAAACAGTCCCGCGGGTGCGTCCGCGCGCATCGCATGCGTGAGCGCGCGAAACGAATCGACCACCACAATCCGTGGATGCAGCCGGTCGACTTCTTCAATGATGCGTGCGAGGACGTTCTCCAGATCGCCAGTGAGCGCTTCCTCAGACAAATTGAGAAAATGCACATCCGTGCCGACACGTTCTGTCTCAAAGAACTCGAATCGCTGCTGATAGCGAAGCATCTTGAGTGACGTTTCGCCAAGCAGCGTGATGAACAACCCCGGTCGCGGAACCGTGGCGTTGGCAAAAAGCAGTTGCATCGCGAGCGTGGTTTTGCCAGAACCAGGCCCACCAGCAATGAGGTTGAGCGAGTCCGCTGGCAGTCCACCGCCGAGGATATCGTTGAGCCCCGGCACGCCGGTATCGAGCACGGCGAGTGGTGAGATCGTTCGCCCCACGCGCCGAACACCGCCGTTATTCGGCATGATGCGCGTGGCGCGCACTTCGTATGGGCGACGACTGCTTTCGCTCCACGACCTGCCCGGCGATTCGACCAACCAAACGCACAGCGAGATCGTGGCCGACACTCCGACCGAGCGCGTCGATCAGCGCGCCGACCAGACCGACGGTGACCGCCTCCACCTCGCGCGTGGCCGCTTCCACTTCGTCGGCCGTCACCGGAGCAGACACAGGATCATCACTGCCGAGGAAGACCAAACCGGCAAGGGCGGGATGAGTGCGTTCAACTTCGCCAATCGCGCGATCAAGCAAGGCGCGGTACCCCTCAGCGCCGACCCACGGCAGCAAACCTGTACGCAGCTCCCCAAACGTGTGGCTGACCGCCGCGCCAATGTTCGACGAGGCGATCGGATGGGAGTTGGCGTCATGCCAGAAGCGCTGGGCGACATCATGCGCCTGCATCGTGTGTGTCATCAGACCCGCACCTCGGGCAATGTATTGCGGTGGAAGTCTCGTACTTCCGTACGCGGCGGCGCATAATGCACCACACCACCACCTCGCGACTTCGCGCAATAGCACGCCGCGTCGGCCGCGCGCATGACGGCGGACATGTGATCCGTGTTGGACGTAATGTCAACCAAACCAATACTCACACCGACCGTCATGATCGTCTCCATCCACGCGCAGCGCCACGCTTCAACATCGAGACGAATGCCATCGGCAATGCGGTCCGCGTCGCCTCGTGCGCAGTTGACGAGCAGCACGCCAAACTCGTCGCCGCCCAGTCGGGCCAGTGTGTCGCTGGCACGGAGCTGACGCGCGATCACCGGACCAATGCCACGGAGCACCGCGTCGCCAGCGTCATGTCCGTACGTATCGTTGATGTGCTTGAAGCGGTCGAGATCCAGGTAAAGCAGTACGTGCGACGTGTGTGACACGAATGGTCGAGCGATGAGCTGCGTGAGAAGTTTTTCAAACTCGCGGCGATTCGGAAGTGCAGTGAGGCTATCGTGCGCGGCATCGAAGGTGAGACGATGCCCAACGCGCCGCTGTTCACTTTCATCGTGTACCACCAACACCACACCAACCATCACGCCCGCACCATTGTGAATGGGTGCCGCGGAATCACCGATGGGGATTTCGCGACCGTCGCGCCGCACCAGCAGTGCGCCTGCCTGCAGGTCGACGGCGCGTCCCTCGCGCAAGCACCGCTCCACCATACAGGCAATCTTTTCGCGCGTCGACTCGGCGACGAGCATCATCACGTCGCAGGCCAACTGCCCGATGGCCTCAGTGGCGTCCCAACCCGTCAGCCGTTCGGCGACGGGATTGAGGTAGGTAATGCGCGTATTCAAATCCGTGGTGACGACCGCATCCGCGATGGACGCCAGAATGTCCGCCGGGTGTTGTTGATGCGCGTGCCGCAGCTCGCCGTTGAGCGGCGCGCTGGATGCTTGAGACTCGATGCGCAGAGATGGGCGCTCGTCAAACGGCGTTCTTATGGGCCAACGCGTACCTTGCGCCTGCATGTGCCGATCACCGGGTTGTCGGAATCGTGATGCCGATCAGGCATTATGAATCCGTAGCGTAGCGTATCCGGCGTGAAGCAGCTATCGCCCGAAAGGGTGAGCGTGGAGCTAGGGCAAAAGCTAGGGCCCCTTCCGATGGTAGTAGTTGGAGATCTGCAAGCGGGTGTGCAGGGTTAGTTTCTCCATCACATTCCGCACGTGACTCTTCACCGTGTGCGTGGCAATGTTGAGACGAAAGGCAATCTCTTTGTTACTCAAGCCTTCGCCGATCAGGTTGATGACGTCGTGCTCACGTCGCGTGAGGCGCACATCGTCCTGCACTTGGTGGGCACCGCGGAGCGCCGCTTCCGTTGCGATTTGCGCAAACAGCGACTGCGTCATACGCGGCGGCAGCACGTTTTCTCCGGCAGCCACCGTCCGGATCGTCTGCACGAATTCGTCGAAGGTGGCGTCTTTGAGGACAAAGCCACGCACCCCCGCATTAACAAACTCCATGATGTCTTCGTTGACGGGCAACAGGTCCATGACGATGACCCGGGCCGCAGGGAACAACGTCACCAGCCGCGCCGCTGTCTCGAGACTGTCCTGATCATGCAGACCCGCGTCGAGCAATATCACGTGCGGATGCACGATCGAGAGCGCGTGCTCAGCGACAGGGGTCGGGAGAACGCGCATATCGGGCAGTTGGTCGAGCATCGACGCGATCGCATCACGGACCAGCCGATTGTCGTCGACAATCGAGACCAGTATCTCCTCGCTGGGAGTCACGGCTTCTCC
>JAYSVL010000420.1:0-1529 GCA_043718595.1 Gemmatimonadaceae bacterium | reverse complement strand
TCGCGGCTTGAAGCAGTGGCATCATCGCGCATTTGAACGTCACTGGCGCTCGGCGTGTTGATGCTTCGCCGTTGTCACGTTCGGCTCGTACGCCGTGACCCATCGGCCTGACTCGGCTCGCGTCGCCAGCAACGGCGTGCTGCGATCGGTGACCTGCACATGCAGCGCCGACCAGCCCATGGCGATCACGTGCACTTCGCCATGCGTCGTCGGGAAGGGCAGGGCACGCCCAACTTCACGCTGCGCCGTTCGTGGTGGCACGCGATACAACCCGAACTGTATATCGGGACCGAACACCAGTGCCGTCGTGTGCGAAGTTCCTGTTGCCGTCACCTCAACGATCCAGTTTGGGTCGCCACCAGCAGCGGACATGCGCAGTGGTCCAGCGAAGTAGTTCGTCACCATCTGCAAAACGATCGCATAGGTCGCGATGGTCAGGCCGACAACGCTCAGCGCACGGTGCCAATTGCTGCGCGCGCGGGCAACGGGCGCATTGGCCACGGAATCCGCCAGTCGCGCGACAGGCGCGCGATGTCCGAGCACAGGCACAGGCCGCACCTGCGGGTCCGAACGTACCGTCATCAAAGGCCCCGAGCTGCGGACATGCAACCTCTCCACGCGAATCACGAGTAGACGTTACGTGCTGCGACGGCACCCGTGAAGGGACATCGAACGCTACCTTTCGCGCATGTCGCCCCCGCACCTCCTCATCATCGACGCACAGTCACTCGCCGGACGGGCAGCGCACGTCGCCGACGGTGATATCGCCAACGGCGTGCGTCTCTGGTGTCAGATGGCCCGTGGCACCGCACTCGATGTTGGCGCGACACACCTGGTCGCCGCGTGGGATCACGACGGTCCCACGTTTCGGCACACGCTCTACCCGATGTATAAACATCGACGCACCGGCAGCATGCGTGCCCGCATCGCGCCAATTCGCGACGGCGTTGAGCGCAGTGGTGTCGTCAGCCTCAGCATTCCGCACTTTGAAGGCGACGATACGGTGGCGTCATTGATGGCGCGTTTTCGCGCCCACGCTCGCGTGACCCTGTTGTCCAATGACTCTGACCTGCTGCAGCTTGTCGACGATGGTGTGGACGTCGCGACGTACCTCGGCGTTGGAAAAGGCGCGAACGGTACGCGCATCAGGATCTGGAGCAGCGTCGATGTGCGCGCAAAGTTTGGCGTGTCGCCGGCTAATCTCGCCGCGTTCAAGGCACTCTCCGGAGAAGACGGCGACGATATTCCCGGCGTCAAGAATATCGGCAAAGGCACCGCCGCCCAATTGCTGCGACGCTGGCAATCGCTCGAACAGGCGCTTGAAGCCATTGAGTTCGTTAGCCCCAAGGACGATACCGCGAAGCTCGCCGGACAGCACGACCATGCACGACTAATGCTGCAGCTGACAACGATTCGTCAGGACGTACCACTGCCAGCACTCGATCTCGCGCACTGCGACGTGCGCAACATCCGCTGGCCAGACGGCTCGATGGCGCGACGCGCCCAGGTGTCCACGAGCGTACACGCCG
>JAYSVL010000419.1:0-1532 GCA_043718595.1 Gemmatimonadaceae bacterium | reverse complement strand
CAGTACGAGAAACGATCGGACAGGTCGCCAGGCCCAACAATCAATCCTGGTCGCACAATCGTCAACGCATCACCAAACTGTGTCTTCGCTTCCATCTCGCTACGCACTTTGTTCGATCCGTACTTCGTAGCATCAAACGCGGCCTCGATGTCGCTCGGCACATTGAGCGGACCGTTCTCGTCGACAGGTTTTGAATTGTCGGAGAAAACGGAGATCGTGGAGACGAAGATGTAGTGTTTGGTTCGCCCTTTGAGCGCTTTGCCCGCATCGCGCACCCACTTCGGGTTGGCTGTGGGATTGTCTATCACGACATCCCAGTTGCCCTTCTCTAGCTGCTTGTGGCCATCGGGCAAGTTCCGGTCGCCAACAAGCCGTGGCACCTTGGGAAAGAGCGCAGAGTTGGTCTTGCCGCGATTGAACAGCGTCACCTGATGTCCGCGATCCAGCGCGTATTGTACCTGATACGGGCCAATGAACCCGGTGCCGCCAAGAATGAGAATCTTGAGTGACCTTTGTTGTGTTGGCGGCGCTGACTGCAACGCACGGGCATCTACTCCGTCGGTGGTCATGCCGCGCGCGAGCGACGGCAACACACCGATGCCTGCGGCACCACTAAGCAGGGCTGTCGACTTGAGGAACGTGCGTCGGTCGAGTGTCATGAACGATACTCCTGGCAAAAGGAAGTCAAACAGGAATCGCCAAACGTTGTGTGTCGCCCATGGCCCCGCTGCACTTTTGGGACCCGGCGCGCGTCCAGATGAACAGCCGCACTACTGCATCCGCTTCCCATCGAGTTGTTCGATGGTCTTCGTCGACGCCGGCCGTTCCTTCCGCAGCCGCGCAGACACACCTTCTGCCCGCGTCAGCACGCGCAGCACGTTCTCGCTCGCGAGCCCGCGCAGCTCGGCGTCCGTCCAACCACGATGCACGAGCTCCACGAATAAGTCCGGATACTTGGACACATCTTCGAGTCCAAGCACGGTCTCGGTGATACCGTCATAGTCGCCACCGATACCAATGTGTGCAGCACCGGCGACTTGCTTGATGTGATCCATGTGATCGGCCACATCGGATATCGTGGCACGAGGTACTGGATGTGTTTCGCGCCAGGCGGCGAATGCTTTGAACTGTGCGTCGTTGTTGTTGGGAAACGCTTTGGTGATAGAATCGCGCAACTTCGTCACCTGCTTGTCGTAGTCGGCGATTTTCTGCAGCACAAACTGAGGCACAAATGTCATCATCACCACGCCACCGTTCTTTGGCAGGCGCGCGAGGATCGAGTCGGGCACGTTGCGCGGCACATCGGTTTTGCCACGTGCAGCGGAGTGCGAGAAAATTACCGGCGCTTCGCTGACGTCGAGCGCAGCACTCATGGTGGCAGGTGACACATGCGACAAGTCCACCAACATTCCCAGGCGGTTCATCTCCAACACGATCTCTTCGCCGAGTGGACTCAGGCCGTTGGCCTTGGGTTTGTCCGTGGCACTGTCGGCCCAGCTCAGGCTCTCGGAGTGCGTCAGCGTCAAGATCGG
>JAYSVL010000418.1:0-14289 GCA_043718595.1 Gemmatimonadaceae bacterium | reverse complement strand
ACCATGGCGATTCCGAGCTTCCAGCAGCAGGAAGGACTGGCTGCACTTGCCGAACGAGACAACGTGTGCGTCCTGACCCCGCCACTCGGCGCGTTCGGCCTATTCGAAGTCAACGCCGAGATCGGCCGGAAACTGGAGGCTGCGTCATGGCTATACGCTCGGCAGGAACTCAAGGGTGTCGCCGCCCTCTGGCACTCACGACTTGAATGGCACATTCCGAAGGTGAGCGTAACATCGACCTAAAGGACCTAAAGGTTCGTGCGGTCCGCATCTAGCCGTCCGCGCGCTCGCTCGACATTGATGGTACGCATGCGCCTACCGTACGTACTCTTTGACCGGGGTGCGTTCGCGCGCGTGCCGCTGATCATCGGCACGCAGCAGGACGAGGCTACCCTGTTCGCGTACCGGCAGCCTATCGCCACGGTCGACGCCTGGCGTGCCCATCTCGCACGACGGCATCCCGGCGCCGACGCCAGCGTCTGGTCCTCCTACGCCGTTGCCTCGGACAGCGAGGTGCACGACGCGGGCGTGCGCTGGGCCAACGATTGGTACTTCCACGGATCAAGCCGGGCTGTCGCACGCGCGGTGTCTTCCCGTGGCGTGCCGGTCTTCGAGTACGGGTTCAGCCGAGTGCCGCCGCTCGGGCCGGTCCGTGGTGTGTCGATGGGTGCCTACCATTCTGCCGAGATTGGGTACGTGCTGGGTACACGCTTTCGCGCGCAACCAGACCGGTCCGGGGCGGTAGATGTCGCGCTAGGCCGTGCCATGAGCGCGGCGTGGCTGCAGTTCGCCCGCGGCGGCGATCGGAATGGCAATGGATTGGCGCTTTGGCCGCGCTACGATGCCACGACTGATCGCCATCTGGAGTTTGGCGCGGAGATCCGCGCCGGATCAGGGCTGCACGCGGCGGCGCTCGACGCGTACGACAAAGCGTTCGCACAAATGCGCTCAAGCGTGCGAGCGCGCGAAAGGTGAGCCATGCGCAACATGCGCTCGGCGACTGCCTCGGCGCGTCGTTGCTCCTGGCCGGAGGGGGACTCGATGGCGGCGAGTGCGACGAGCCCACTGCCCATCTGTGCTCGTCGCGCGTTGACGAATGTGATGGCGCGCTGCACGTCCGCCCGTGCGAGGGCAGCTGCCACTTCCGGGGCCGGTGGCGGCGCGGGCAACGGGCGTTCGGACTCACTGCCCGGCTGTGCGCCAACGCATACCGCGACGGCGAGGGTGAGCGTCGCACTCGACGCGATGACCTGGACGGGACGCGGGAGACGCAGGGAGCGAAGCATGCGCAAAGTTACTCGGAGTTCCGCCAACCGTCGAACTGCTGTACGATGTCACCATGTCTGCCCTCTATAGAGTTGCCGCCACCGGTGCTTGCATCAGCTTCGCGTTGGTGATGGGCGCTTCCGCACCACGGACCGTCGACGATCTCCCTCGCATTCGCCGAACGGAGCACGGCGTCGTGCACATTCTCGCCACAGACTTTCGTGGCGTGGGCATTGGGCTCGGCTACACGCAAGTTGAGGATTATGGCGATCGAGTGATTCTCGGACTGCTGCGGGCCAAGGGTGCGATGGGCCGAACCTTTGGTCGCGACAGCATTGCAAGTGACTTCGCGGCGCAGCAGGACATGCGACGGGTGGAAGAAACGTTCTCGCTGCTCGACGCGGATACGCGCGCTGTGTACGATGGTTTCGCCGAAGGCGTCAACATCTTTATTCGTTCGCATCGCGATCGCGTGCCGGCGTGGGCCACGCCCACCTTCACGGCGTACGATGTTGCCGCGACTGACATCGGCGACGCCAACATCACCGCGGCACAACGGCTGGTGATGCGACAGTTGCAACGCGACTCTGCGCGCGGGTCTGGTGGAGTGCACGACGCCCCCGAGACACCGGCCTACTCGGATGATGGTTCAAACGCGTGGGCGTTTGCTCCGAGTCGCAGCACAACGGGCAACGCGATGTTGCTGCGCAATCCACACTTGCAGTGGACGGCCGGCTATTGGGAAGCACACGTCACCGTGCCGGGGAAGCTTGACTTCTACGGCGATTTTCGCATTGGCTCGCCATTCGCTGTTGTCGCCGGCTTCAACAACGATCTCGGCTGGGCAACCACCAACAACGCAACTGATCTCGACGAAGTGTACGCCTTGGATGTCGACTCAACTCGCGCCGATCACTATCTGTTCGACGGTGTATCGGTTGCGCTGCGTACCGTGAGTACGACGGTGGAATACGCCACACCCGAAGGACTTCGACAAGAAACACGCACGTCGTTCACGTCGGCGCTTGGCCCGGTTGTCCATCGCACGAGCGACAAGATTTATGTTGTGCGAGCGGGACCAGCTGGTGAGTACCGTGCCGGGGCACAGTTCCTGCGCATGATGCGCGCAAAGAACTTGCGCGAGTGGAAACAGGCGCTGGCCATGCGCGCGCGAGCCACGTCCAATCTCACGTACGCCGATCGCGCAGGGAACGTCTTTCTGATCTGGATGGCCAGCATTCCGCGTCGACCTGGTGCATCGGGCGGTGACTCCGTCGCGATTCCTGCACGTACGTCCGCTGATGTGTGGTCGTCGTTGGTGCATTTGGATTCGTTGCCGCAAGTGCTCAACCCGCGCGGCGGCTACGTACAGAACTCCAACGACGCGCCGTACTATACCAACCTGCACGCGGTGCTCGACACAATCAAATATCCGGCGTACTTCGAGCGACCGGATCTCGGGCTTCGCACGCAGTTGGCGCTGCAACTGATTGACAATTCGCGCAAGCTCTCGCTCAGCGACATGATGACGCTCAAGCACAGTATGCGAATGCTGCTGGCCGACCGCGTCAAACGTGATCTCATCGCCGCGGCGCGCGTATCATCGCCAGACAGTGCGATGCTCAACGCGGTTGCCGTGCTGCAACGCTGGGATAACACCGTGAGCCCCGACAGTCGCGGCAGCACACTGTTCGACGCCTGGTTCCGGCGCTATACCGCGCAAGCGCGAGACTCAACGTTTGCCGAACCGTGGACGCCGGCGAAACTCACCACAACACCGCGCGGGATCGGCAAACCGGCGCTTGCCGCCGACGCGCTTCGCTGGGCCATTACTGACGTGACAAACCGTTACGGCCGCAGCGACATCACGTGGGGTGAGGTCCATCGCGTGCGACGCGGGCAGGTCGACGTGCCAGTGGGCGGATGCAGCGGACTCCTCGGCTGCTTCCGCGTGCTGACGTACACGCAATCCGCAGACGGCAAGCAGGTCGCAAGCTCCGGCGACGGATGGATACTTGGCGTCGAATTCACCCCGCGTGGGCCGCGCGCGGTGTCCGTGCTCGCGTATGGCCAGAGTCCCGATCCCACGTCGCCGTATCATGACGATCAGGCGGCGATGTTTGCTCGTGGCGCGACAAAAGTGGTACGGTTTACTGAACGCGATATTCAGCGGGCAACGCTCCGCGACTATCGTCCTGGACAACCATAACGCACCGTGGCGTCGTCGCGTGTTGCGTGCTACGACATCGCCGATTGGATCTTCCGTCGTCGCACTGCAAGCGCTACTTCATCGCGTTGAACGCGTTCAGAACCTCGAACAGGCTGTTACTCGTGAAGGTGAACGCTCCTTCACCCGTTCGCTGCGCGCCAGGATACGGTGGTCGCTCCGTCTTCACCTTCAGCGTCAGCGTGTACGGTCCTGGCAAGACATACCGTTTCGCTGATGCGCGGTTGCGTACGGCGAGTTCTACGCCAATTCGAATCGCTGCTGCAGCGCGAGCTGGAGACAGGCCGAGCGACGCGTCGTTGATTTCTTCTTTCACCGCCACGCCGCCGATCGGACCTAGCAGCCCGCGAATCTGCGACACCACGGCACCATCACCGGCGACAAATACTACCGGCACACCGTAGTAGCCGGCCACAAGCGCGTTGTATCCGCCCTCGGGCAGCGACACGCCGTTGATGGCAATGTCTACCACATTGTTGGTGGACGTATGTTCGAGAATCGCGTTTGGCGTGCCTGCCTTGGCGTGATATCCGACAAACACCGCCGCGTCGAACGTCGAGTCGATGCCCTCCATCATGTTTTTGGGGCCGGTGCTTAAACCCCTCAGCAGTCGTGCGCGCGGATCAACATCGCCGGGACGCAAGTTGTTTTTGTTACCGTGACTGTCGCGCACGAGTACGTCGGTGGCACCGGCACGAAACGCGCCGTCAACCGCAGCGTTGGTTTCACCGGCCATGATCGTCCGAAATAGCTGATAGTCCGGTCCCGTCGAGTTGACATCTGGGGCGTTCACCACACCGGCCAGCCCCTCCATGTCCACCGAGATGAACACTTTGAGCGAGCGCCCCTTTGCCGGCTGTGCGTCTGTTTGGATGCTCAGCGAGAGAAAGGCGGCAAGTGCGGAAACGCAGCACGTCCGATTGCGACCTGAGAGCATTGAGTAGGGCCGGTGTGAGAAGTTGGTGGTTCGCGAGAGGCGTTGCATCGCCCTAACTTGCCTCCGATGACAACAACGCGCATTGCCCTTGCCAATATCCGGTTGGCCGAAACGCCCGACGAATCGGTCGCGCTCGTGGTGAAGGCCATCGTCGAAGCTTACCGCGACAACGTGCGTGTGTTGTGTTTCCCGGAGTGTTATGTGCCTGGCTACCGGTGGGCCGATGTACCGGCGCCACCACCCGACGCCCACTTTCTCGAGAACGCCTGGGTGACCGTGGCCAAGGCCGCGCGCAAGGCCAAGGTTGCTGTGGTGTTGGGTACGGAACGTGTGACCGATCGTGGTCTCATGATAAGCACGCTTGTCATCGGTGCCGACGGCACTCGGCTGGGCTGGCAGGACAAGGTGCAACTCGACCCGTCAGAAGATGCGACTTACGATGTGGCCGGCAGCGAACGTCGCGTGTTTACCGTTGGTGCGCTCACCTTTGGCGTCGTGATCTGCCACGAAGGCTGGCGTTATCCGGAAACGGTGCGATGGGCTGCGCGGCGTGGAGCGCAACTCGTGTTTCATCCACACGCACACATCGCTGAACCAGGCAGTTATCGTCCCACAGTATTCGATGACCCTGCCAACAGCTTTCACGAGAAAGCGATGCTGTGCCGGGCCGCCGAAAACACGATCTACTTCGCGTCGGTGAACGCGGCGAGCGAAGGGTCGGGAACGACGTCCGCCGTCATTCGGCCTGACGGTACGGTGCAGTGCTGGCAGCCGTATGGGGAGCATGGGCTGTTGATCGCTGATCTTGACCTCAGCCTCGCGACGGGGCTGCTGGCGTCGCGCTGCAAGCCCTCCGCGCTGTGACGAAGGATTGCTTTAGATGACCTGATGACCTAATAAGTAGGTCATGACCATACATAAGATGGCCTACGCCAAGACCCATCTCGCCACCCTCATTAGAGACGCGATTAGCGGTCAGGATGTCGTCATCGCCCGCGATGAGCAGCCGCTGGTACGACTCGTTCCCGTTACGACCACGCAAAGCGAGTTGGATCGCGCCGGCGGCGACCTCGAAGGTCGAGTCTCCCTGCCCGACGAATTTTTCGCGCCGATGTACGAAAGCGAAGCCGAGGATTGGAGGCTCTGATCAATCTCCTGCTGGACACCCATGCCTATGTCTGGTGGCGCACTGACCAAAGCCGCCTGTCGCCGCTAGCGGCCCGAGCTATCAGTAACCGTCAGCACATTGTACAAGTGAGCGCCGCGACCGTGTGGGAACTTTCAAGCAAGGCACATACAAAGGGGTGGGAAGCGGCCCGCGTGCTGCTGCTGGACATGGAGGTCCAGCTGCGAGAGCAGGGTATGGTCGCATTGCCAATGTCGCTCGCGCACGCACGGGAAGCTGGCAGTCTTCCGTTGGTCCATCGCGACCCCTTCGATCGCATGCTCATTGCACAAGCTCGTGTTGAACAACTGCAGATTGTCAGCAACGAGGCGCTGTTCGACGCGTATGGCGTCTGTCGACTGTGGTGATCGTGCGCTGCCTGAATCCGAACAGGCATTGACGACGACGGTCCGCCGCTGCACATACACGTGCCAGTCCACTCACTCACTGGGGTCGTTCATGTTGCGTCATCCAACGCTCCCGCTTGCCGCGCGCACCGCAGTGCTGATCAGCGCGCTGTCGCTCGGGCCACTCACGGCGCACGCCCAGCGCGGCGGCAACAGTCCGTTTCCTGGCGGCGAGAACGCCGACGGTTCGCTCAAGCCTACGAATCGCCTGCAGCGGCTCTTCACGCAGGACGCGTACACCGAGTATTCGTTGCTGGAGCCAGGCAGCGAGCAGTTTCGCATTCGCTTTTTCACCGAAGAATCGCGCGTTGGCGCGACCGAGCTGGTGAACGCGACACGCGGTGGCAGCGAAGGTTCTGATGTGGAAGTGTACGATCCGCGCACCGGCAAGCCGCTGCCGTTTACGTACGATGCCGAAGGCGACGGGCACGCCATTCACGCAAAGCTCACGGCGCCAGTACCCGCGGGCGGCATTGGACGCGTGCTCATCTACAAGACGTACAAAGACGCGCGCACCTATCAGCACTACACCGAAGCAAGCGCACAATACAACATCCAGCCGGGTGACATCTCCTGGGTGCGCAGCCTGAGCGGATATCGACTGGGCGTGATTTTGCCAAAGGGCTATACGCTGCTGTCGTCCAGCATCGCGGCGCAGATGAGCAGCACAGCAGACGGGCGCCTGGCATTGCATTTCGCGAACCCGAGTGGGCTAAGCAACCCGTTCACGGTGCATGCTCGGAAAACGAACGAGCCGTTCGCGCCAACGACGTACACCGACATGTTTCTCGACGACGTGAAGACGTTGTACGACATGGGCGATCCCAGCGCGCACGTCATCAAGGTAGAGCAGACCTACAGCGATGCCCGCCAAGGGACGATGCTCCCGCTCTCACTGCTGTCCTATGCACCGCTGACGTCGGCGACGGTGATCGACCTCGATACCGCGAAGCCGCTGACGCAATCCAGGAAGAATGGCGCGACGTGGGTAACCCTCGACGAACCCATCGTCAACGACAAACAGAGCGCACATCTCAAAGTAACCGGCATCCTCACCGACGCCGCGTTCACGGTGCGCGACGGGATACTGCGTTTTGACCGCCAGGTTCGGGGCCTTCGCAATACGCTTCTCCTGCCGTCGGGCTGGGAGATCACCTCCGTCTCGCAGTCTGGCACCATCGGTATGTATCAGGGCCGAGCGTTCGTCGCGCTGGTCAATCTCAACGCTGAGAACAGCTATCGCGTGGTTATTACGGCACGCAAAAAGTCGTGACGCATCGCCCTGCGCCGTTTCGCCTCCCACGCACCACCTTCCGATGAAGAAATTCGTACTCCTCCTCCTCGCCGCGCTGCCCGCACCATCTCACGCGCCAGGCACGCCCTCACAAGACGCGACCGCCGAACGCGCCCGCTGGGCGGCGCAGGCGCAGAACGTCACCATCACGCGCGACGACTGGGGTATTCCCCACGTGCGTGGCACGACGGATGCCGACGCCGTGTTTGGCGCGATGTACGCCCAGGCCGAAGACGACTTCAATCGCGTTGAAGCCAACTTCATCACCTCACTTGGCCGGTCGGCCGAAACGGAAGGTGAGAGTGCCATCTACCGCGATCTGCGGATGAAGTTGTTTATCGATCCGGACTCGCTCAAAAAGATGTACGCAGCCAGTCCGGCGTTTTTGAAGAAACTGATGGTGGCCTGGGCCGATGGACTCAACTTCTATCTGGCCAAACATCCCAACGTCAAGCCGCGGGTGATCTCCAGGTTTGAGCCGTGGATGGCGCTGTCCTTTAGCGAGGGCAGCATCGGCAATGACATCGACGGCGTGAACGTCACGCAACTGCAAGCGTTCTATGGCAACGGTCCTGTCAAGCTGTCGAGCATGACACGCGGCAGTGCATTCGACCGCGCGGCGCGTGCCGCAGACATCGCTCGCGCCGCAGAAGAGGCGATCGACAAGGAGCCGGGCGGTTCCAACGGCATGGCCGTCGCGCCAAAAAATACCAAGGCTGGTCGCGCGTTGTTGCTCATCAATCCGCACACGTCATTCTTCTTCCGCGAAGAATTGCAGATGACGAGCAACGAAGGACTCAATGCCTACGGTGCGGCCACGTGGGGTCAGTTCTTCATCTATCAGGGCTTCAATAGCACTGCTGGCTGGATGCACACCACAAGTGCCGCCGATCGCAGTGACGAGTTCATTGAGACGGTCACTCAGAGCGGCGACAAGTTTATGTACAAAATGGGCAGTAGCGTGCGACCACTCGTCGCCAAACAAATCGCGGTGCCGTACAAGACCGCGAGCGGCATGGCGAACAACACGTTCACGGTCTACTACACACATTTTGGGCCGATCGTGCGCTCAACGGGTGGCAAATGGGTGGCCATTCGCATTATGCAGGAGCCGCTCAAGGCGCTGACGCAAAGTTACACGCGCACCAAGGCAAAAAATCTTGCTGAGTTCCGAAAGACGATGGACCTGCACACCAACTCGTCGAACAACACGTTGTACGCGGACGCCGACGGCAACATCGCTTACTTGCACGCGAACTTCGTTCCACGTCGTGACACAACGTTCGACTGGCGTCAGCCGGTGGACGGCAGCAATCCGGCAAGCGAGTGGAAGGGGCTGCTCTCGTTTGCGGAGGCGCCAAACGTGCTCAATCCGGCGAGCGGTTGGGTGTACAACTCCAACGACTGGCCGTGGGCAGCGGCGGGACCGAGTAGTCCGAAACAGTCCGCGTTCCCCAAGTACGTGGACAACGGTACGGAGTCGCATCGTGGACGGCACGCCGTGATGGTGCTGCAGAACAAAAAAGATTTTAGCATCGCTGGATTGCGTGATGCGGCGTACGACACGTATCTGCCCGGCTTTGAGAAATCGATTCCAGCACTGGTGAAGGCGTGGGACGACGCACAAGCGGGCGATGCGCTGAAAACGAAACTCACTGAACAAATCGCCTTGCTGCGTGCGTGGGACATGCGCTGGAGTGTCACGTCGGTGCCCACATCACTGGCCATTTTTTACACCACGGAAGCAGGGCGCATTGCGCCGACTGGCCGTGGCGGTCGGGCAGGACGTGGAGCGACAGTAGCCGAACCAACGCGCGAACAACTGCTGCAAGCACTGGACGCCGCGTGCGCCAAGCTCACGGCAGATTTCGGCAAGTGGAAGACGCCGTGGGGCGACATCAATCGTTTTCAGCGCCTAAACGCTAACATCAATTCGTCCTTTGATGACGCGGCGCCAAGCACACCGGTTGGATTTCCGTCAGCAACGTATGGTTCGCTCGCCTCGTTCGGCGCACGCGCGTACCCAAACACCAAGAAGTGGTATGGCACGAGTGGCAACAGTTTCGTTGCTGTCGTGGAGTTTGGCAAAGACAGTGTGCGCGCCCGCGCGATCACGGCCGGTGGACTCAATAGTGTCATCGGCTCGAAGCACTTCAACGATCAGGGCAGCAAGTACGCCAGCGGTGATTTGCGTGAGGTGTACTTCTATCCCAACCAGTTAGTCGGTCACACCGAACGCACCTACAAGCCGGGGAACTGATGCGGAAACTCTTGCATACCAGACGCGACTTCCTGCGAAGCAGTGTCACCGCGCTCGGCGCGGCTTCGTTGCTCGACGCCAGGACGCTGTTTGCCGTGACGGCGCCAAAGAAGATTCTCATTCTTGGCGGCACAGGATTCGTTGGTCCGCATCAGGTGCGCTACGCGCTCTCGCGTGGACACACCGTGACGATCTTCAATCGCGGACAATCCGCGCCGGGCATGTTTGGCAAGGATGTCGAGGAGCTCAAAGGCGACCGCGCGAACAATCTGGAAGCGCTGAAAGGACGAAAGTGGGATGCGGTGATCGATGAGTCCGCGTCGTTGAGCACCGCACCCGATTGGGTGAAGCTGTCGGCGGAGGTGCTCAAGGATTCTGTCGATCAATATCTCTTCATCTCCACGCGCTCGGTGTACTTCGACTTGAGCAGCGTGCCAATGACGGCTGCGGCACCGGTGCTCACGCGCGAGAACTCTCCGATAGCCGAAGGTCGCGCGTTACCGTACGGACACGCCAAAGCCTACGCGGAAAAGGATGCACACGCGATCATGCCAGGCCGTGTGACGGTGGTGCGTCCGGGACTGATCGTCGGCCCCGAGGATGACACCGATCGCTTTACCTACTGGCCAGTGCGCATCGCGCGTGGTGGCGAGGTGCTGGTGCCGGGCGATGGCAGTGATCATGTGCAAGTCATTGACGTACGTGATCTCGTGCAGTTCAGCGTCACGCTGGTTGAGAACAAGACGTTTGGTGTGTTCAACGGTGTTGGCCCGCAAGGCGGACGTCCGTTCAAGGAGTTCGTGAACGAGATCAAGAAGGGCGTTGGTGGAAATGCGACGTTTACTTGGGTGGACGCGGACTTTTTGCGCGCCAACGGTGCTGCGCCATATGGCCGAGAGTTGCCCGTGTTCCAGGTCATGAAGGGACGCACCGCGGGCTTTGCCCGGTTTGACATCTCACCGGAGCTCAACGCCGGGCTCAAGGTGCGTTCGATGGAAAACACGGCGAAAGACACGCTGGCCTGGTTCCGCAAACAAACGCCGGAACGTCAGGCGGGCATTAAAACGGGATTCACCGAGCAGCGCGAGCGCGATTTGCTGGCGCTGTGGAAGGCGCGGAAATAGATGTGTAACTCGGCTGGCTCGTCCACTTCACGCAGAGAGGCATGCACATGAGACGGTTCCTTGCTGTTCACCGTTTGGCCGTTGGTGCGCTGCTGCTGGCGCCGAGTGTCGCACAGTCGCAACCCGACAACGCGGTCAAGTTCCTGCGCTACGCGGCCATCGCCAACGACGGCACCATCGCTTTTACGTATCACGACGATATCTGGCTGGCCAGTGTCGACGGCAGCAATCCGCGGCGTCTGACGGCCAACGTTGCGCGCGACTATCAGCCACGCTTCTCGCCAGACGGCAAAACGATCGCGTTTACCAGCGATCGCAACGGCAACAACGATGTCTTCACCGTGCCGGTTGCCGGTGGTGAGCCCACGCAGCTCACGTACATGTCCGGCAACGACGAAGCGGTGTCGTGGACACCAGACGGCAAGGAAATTGTGTTCTCCACGACGCGCGGATCATCGCAGTGGGGTTCGCCGTTGTACAAAGTGGCCATTGACGGCTCCGTTCCCCGTTCGCTCGGCATGGACATGGGGCGCACCGGCATGATCAAACAGGACGCCACGCTGGTCGCCTTCAATCGCACACTGCCGTCGTATTGGCGCAAGGGATATCGCGGCAACGCCAACGCCGATATCGCAATTGCTGATCTCCGCACCGGACAAATTCGTGAAGTCACGGACACGTCGATGCGGGCTCATCGCTCCAACGTGCACGATGTACATCCCATGTGGGGCGTTGATGGCAAGATCTACTACGCTTCGGAGCGTGACGGCTACTTCAACGTGTGGCGCATGAATGCCGACGGGGGCGC
Organism: Gemmatimonadaceae bacterium; assembly: GCA_043718595.1. Taxonomy (GTDB): domain Bacteria; phylum Gemmatimonadota; class Gemmatimonadetes; order Gemmatimonadales; family Gemmatimonadaceae; genus Gemmatimonas. The sequence continues at coordinate 2,801 of JAYSVL010000418.1, read as the reverse complement.
GCCACAGCAGGTGACCCGCCACAAGGATGACGGTGTGCAATTCCCGTCCATGTCGCCCGATGGCCGCCGCATGATTTACGAGAACAACTTCGTGCTGTGGACACTCGACGTGCCAAGCGGACAGCCGAAGCAACTCACCATTCGCATCTCCACCGACCCGAAAGAAGGCGACCGATCGGTGCTCACGGCCAACAGCCGCGCCGACGGATTCTCGCCGTCGCCAGATGGCGAATGGGTCGCGGTCGACGCGCACGGCGAGATTTTTATCGTGCCGGCCGAACAAGGTATTGGCGAAATGAAGCAGATCACCAACTCGGCATGGCGCGACGACGGACAGGTTTGGTCGCCCACGGGCAAGTACCTGGCGTACACGTCCGACGAATCGCGGGAAGAAGAAGTGTGGGTGTACGAAGTGGCCACCGGAACGAAGCGCAAAGTCACGTCGATTGAAGCGCCGAAAACCAACCTGACATGGGCACCCAACGGGACCATGCTGTTGTTCACCGCGAACAATAGACTGTACGAAGTGGACGTATCGAAGACCACTGCTCCGCGCGAACTGGCCTACAATCAGGCCGGTGGATACAGTAACATGTCGTACGCAGCCGATGGAAAATGGCTGGTCTACACACGCAGCAACGACACGCAAATTCCCGAAGTGTATCTCTACGATCCGGCCACCAAGCGCGAGATCAACGTCTCACGAAATCACATCCCGAGCGGTACTCCGCCGGTCGGCGGCGGTGGGGGTGGCGGTGGGCGCGGTGGTGGCATGGGCTCGCTCACCCCTGATGGCACACAGGTTGTGTTTACGTCGGGTAGAACCGGCGTCAATCAGGTGTACGTTGTGAGCCTCGCCAAACTGAGCGAAGACGCGAACGATCCGGTGGTGAAGGAACGCAAGGCCCGCGAGGCCGCGCGCGCTGGCGGCGGTCGTGGCGGTCGAGGCGGCGGTGGCGGTGGCGGAGCGGCGGCGGATCCAAACGCCGATCAAACGGTCGCGCCACTCACCATCAAAGTGGACGAGACGGGCATCGCTCGGCGCGCCGTGCAATTGACCACCGGTGCGAACGCCGTCGGTACGATGTTTCTGTCGCCCGACGGTCGCACGGTGTACTACACGGTGGCTGGCGGTGCGGCTCCTGCGGCAGGCGGACGCGGGCGTGGCGGTGCGCCGCCGACCGCAACAGCAGCGGATGACGGCGCCGGTTTGTACGCCATCGGCATCGACGGGTCGAATGGTCGCCGAGTGGCCAGCGGGAACTTTCAGGGGATTCGACCCACGCCCGATCGGCGCATGATGTTTTTTCAGCGCGCGCCAACTGATGGTGTTGCGGGTGGCGGTGGCCGCGGCGGCGGCGGCGCCACAAACGAGATTGGCACCAACGAGATCGCACGATTCGCACTCGCCACGCCGACTCGTATCGATCGCGTGAGCTTCTCGTTTCCTGTGCGCGTTGATCGGCGCGACGAGTGGAAGCAGGTGCTGCTCGAGTCACATCGCGTGATGAAGTATCAGTTTTACGACCCGAACATGCACGGCAAGGACTGGAAGGGCGCGCTGGCGAAGTACGAACCACTCTTGTCGTACGCGGGCACCAATGCCGACGTGCAGGACATCGCCAACGAGATGATCGGCGAACTGAACGCGTCGCATACTGGCGTGTCGATGCCGCCGACGCGCGCCATGCCAAGCATCGCGCAAACGCGCTATCTGGGAGTCGAACTGGAAGAGCATGCGGGCGGCAAGTATCGCATCTCGCACATCTATCGCGACGGTCCGGCTGACAAGGAGTGGCTGGACCTCAGTGTCGGCGATTTCGTGCTGGCCATTGACGGGCAGGAGATCAAGAGCGGCGAGAATTACTGGAAAGCACTCACCAACACGCTCAACACGTATATCGCCGTGAAGGTTGCCAAGACGCCGGCTGGCGAGAACGCCCGTACGGTGCGCATTGCGTCGGTCACGTCACTCAACGAGATCAAGTATCAAGAGTGGGTCAACAACAGTCGCGACGAAGTGGAGAAGGCCACCGGCGGTGAGATTGCGTACGTGCACATTCGATCGATGGATCAGCCGTCGCTGGCGCAATTCGAACGCGAGATCGATCGGTTCTGGGACAAGAAAGGCATCATCGTCGACATTCGGTTTAACGGCGGTGGCAACATCGATCAGGAGTTGATCGATATCCTGGAACGGCGTCCGTATGAGTATTGGAACAACCGTTCGGGTTCGCCGATGTGGGGCCGTCGTCCACGACAACTGATTGCCGGACCCAAGGTGATGATGACGAATGCCCGATCGGGATCGGACAGCGAAGTCACACCGCAGGCGTTCAAGGATTTGGGGCTCGGACGCGTTGTTGGAAACCCAACCGCGGCGGCAGTGATTGCCACCGGCAGTTTCAACTTGCTAACAGTCGGCGCGACCATTCGCACGCCGGGCTCCAAGGTGATGCGCTATGACGAGAACGCGCCCAATCACTACGGCGACAATCTCGAGAACTATGGCGTCGAGCCTGATGTGTGGGTGAAGAACGGGCCGATGGACAACCTGGCCAAACGTGACATGGAACTGCGAGCCGCGATCGCCGAAGTGATGCGGATGCGCAAGGACAAGCCGAAGATTTCGTCGAACAACTAGGTCAGCGTGTCATTGTTTTCGTCGGTCCGGGCCCACAACAACGTGCGCTCGGGCCGACGCGTCGCAGTACCTGTTTGTCGTCGGACTCCTCGGGATGATACAGAGTGCACTGAGCAGCGCGAGCGCGATTCGCTGACGCGGTGGAAAGCGCGAAAAC
>JAYSVL010000417.1:0-4403 GCA_043718595.1 Gemmatimonadaceae bacterium | reverse complement strand
CTTGCAGAACTTCCGACAGCATGTCGACACGACTCTGGTGTTCGATCGTGGACTGACCGGTATTATCGGTCCCAACGGTGCCGGTAAGAGCACGCTGCTGGAGGCCATCGCGTGGGCGCTCTACGGGAACCCGGCCGCGCGCGGCACACGCGACTCGATTCGCTTCACACGCGCCGAAGCCCGCGCGGTCGTTCGTGTCGATCTCGAGTTCGAACTGGCTGGACACAAATACCACGTACGACGTGGCCTGTCGTCGGCCGAGTGTTTTCTTGATGGCGGGGAGACGCCGATCGCCAATTCCATCACCAGTGTCACCGAATTGGTGCAGCGACGCCTTGGCATGACGCGTGTCGAGTTCTTTCACACCTACTTCACGGCGCAAAAAGAGCTGGACGTCATGGCGGCACTCGGTCCGGCCGAACGCGCGCGCTTCCTGTCGCGTGTACTCGGCTACGATCGGCTCACGGGCGCGCAGGAATTGGTGCGCGAGCGACGCAAAGCCCTGATCGCTGAGACCAATGGTCTTAAGCACGCAATGCCCGAACGTGACGCCGTCGTGCGTGCCGTAGCGGAGGCGCAAGCCAAACTCGCGTCTGCACGAGCGCGAGCGCGGGAAACCACGGCATCGCGCGCTGCGGCGAACGCACACCTCGCCGACATCACACCGCGTTGGACCGCAGCACAGCAGGAACGCGAGCGTGTACAGCTAGTGCTGGCCGAGCTGCGCGTCGCCGAGCTTGAAGCGCTCAATCATGCGCGCGACGCCGAGCGGTTGGAGCGCGAGATCTTAAGCATCGACGCCGCGCATCGCGAACTCGCACCACTGACACTGTCTCTGGCGCCGTTGGTCGCAATGCGTGACGAACTCGCGGCGATGGAGGCGCTGGCCGCGGCCGAGGCAGAACGACACGCCCTGATGGAGCGGGAACGCGGACTGACGGACGAGGACACGAAACTGGCCGAGCGCATCGCACAACTGGAAACCGCGCCAACGTTTGAAGCGGACACACAGCAGCAACTCGTCGCGCTGCGCGCGACCCTCGATACGACCGAACAGGCACTCGATGCTGAGCGGACCGCCTTGGCGCGCGATCGACAGGAGGCCGAGACGCGGTTGGACGCGCTGCGCGCGCAATACACGGAGCTCGAGCAGCAGCGGGAAACACTCGCGGGATTGGGCGAGGACAGTCCATGCCCCACCTGTGGACGTCCACTCGGTGCCGCGTATCGTGGCGTACTGGATCTCCTCACCGAACAAGTGGAGACGGTGCGCATCGACGGTAACTATTATAGGCAGCGTGTGGAACAACTCGGCAAGCCGAGCGAGCGTGTTGACGTGTTGGAGGAGCAGCGACGGGCGGCGCAGCATGACGTGGCAGCGTCGGAACGTCGATTGATGAAGATCCAGACGGCGATCGCGCAGTTCGCGACGACGGCAGAGCAACGAACGCAGGTGTCGACGCGACTGGTGCAGGTGCGCGCCGACCTCGCCGCGTTGCCGATTGGCTACGACGCACAAAGGCACACGCTGCTGCGCGCCGAAGTCGCGCGACTCTCCAACGTACAATCGCGCGCGGCGCGCCTGAGCGGACTGCTCGAGCGAGAACCGGAAACGCGCAGCGAGCGCGAGCGCGTGGATCTGTTGCGCGCGGCAACAACGGCCCTAGTCACGCAGCTCCAGGCGCAACGCGCCGCGCTGGGGATGAACGACGACGCGTTTACCAATATGCGAGACGCACACGAACGGGCCACGGTGGACGCGCGACGCACGGAACTGGAGGCGCTCACGGCGGCAGGCGAGGCCGATCACGCACGCAGCGAACTAGGCGCAGCAGAGCTGGCGCGTACGGAGCTGGCACGCCTGCAAGCGCGCGTCGACGCGCTGGAACTCGGCAAACGCGTGCACGACGAACTGGATCGCGGGTTTACTGAGCTCCGTGCCGATCTCAATCTGCAGCTCCGTCCGGAACTCGCTGAAATCGCCAGCCGCTTTCTCGATGTACTGACGGACGGGCGCTACGCGGCGCTCGAGTTCGACGAGGATTACAACGTGCTCGTGCTTGAGGATGGCGTACCCAAGCCCGTGATCTCGGGTGGTGAGGAGGACCTCTGTAACCTGGTGCTGCGGTTGGCTATCTCGCAGATGATTGCCGATCGCGCGGGGCAAGCGTTCTCGCTGCTCATTCTCGACGAAGTGTTCGGTTCCCTCGACGACACACGCCGCGACAACGTGCTCGACTTGCTGCGACGACTGAATCATCGCTTTGAGCAGGTCATCGTCATCACGCACATCGAACAAGTGCGCGAAGGGTTGGATCGCGTGCTCCTCGTGCGCTTCGATGAGTCTCGCGGCGTCAGCAACGTCACGCTCGCACAGGGGATGGACATGGACGAGCAACTGGCGGAGGTGGCGTGAGTACCGTTCCTGGCCTGTGGAATCGCTCCCGCATGGTTGACGGACCGTTCGTCGCATCGGCGCAGGATATTGACGCACTCAACGAGGTCTTCACTGAGGCATTCACCGAACGCTATCGTCGTGACGGGCTCACTGGTGTGCGCGTGCCCGCGCTCAATCCGTCGGTGTGGCGCTACGCCATTGAAGACGCAGGTGATGGCGCACTATACTGGCGCGACGATCGCGCGCGCATCATCGCGTTCAATATCGTCCATCATTCCGGCGTAGAAGGTTGGATGGGGCCACTCTGCGTTCGTCCGGAGGGCCAGGGCGCTGGGCTCGGCAAGACTATTGTGCAGAGCGGCATGAGCTGGCTGCGACAAAAGGCGGTACGTGTCATCGGACTGGAGACCATGCCACGCACCATGGATAACATTGGTTTCTACTCGCGATTGGGTTTCGTACCGGGCCACATGACCGTGACGCTGACGATCGATGCGACGAGTAGTGAGCGCGCACCAACGTTGCTCTCGCGGTTATCCGACGCGGAGCGACCGATTGCGATGGCCGCCTGTCGCGCACTCACGGAACGTGTCGCGCCCGGAATCGATTTCACGCGTGAGTTGGATCTGACCGATCGCATGGCACTTGGCGATACGGTGTTGCTTGGTGCGATTGACGCACCGAGTGGGTTTGCGCTCTGTCACACGGAGTCGCTGGTGGAGGGTCGCGCCCGCGAGGAGTTGCGCGTGCTCAAGCTGGTGCTCGGCACGCGCGATGACCTGCACCTCATGATGGCGTCACTGGTGTCGTACGCGCATCGATCGGGGCTTCGACGTGTCGCCGTGCGCGTACAGGGCGACTATCCCGACGCCTACCGCGTACTCATGCGCCTTGGCGCGCGCGTTCGCTGGACGGACTTGCGCATGAGCGCGTACGGCTGGTCGGAGATTGTGCCGACCGCGGGCATGGTGCTGTCGAACTGGGAAATCTGACGACGACTACAGCTTGTTTTTCGGTCCGGAAGGCGTGCGGCGTACCACGATTCGCCAGATCAGGACAAACATGCCGATCGTGAGCATCAGGTTGACCCACCCCGGTGCCCCAACAAAGAGCGTGACGCCACCCCAGACAACCAGCATCACTACAGCGGCGATGAGCAACGGATCCATGATGGTTTGTCGGATTGCGCGCCGTGAGGCGCCGGTGATACCTTCGAATCAGCTCGGGTACGGAGAGATTTACTTCTTGAGCCGATAAGTCCATAGAGAAGATTCGACAAACTGTGTCCACGTCATGCCCCAGTGCGGGGAAGTCGGAAGCATGGTGAGAGTCTTATTTGTATTCTTTGGGCTTCAAGATCACCTCTCCCTGCCCGTAATTGTCACAAAGGCTCCGCACCCGCGGGGCCTTTGTGCCTTTGGTGCGGGGGAACCGGCACCCGTGGCGCTGGCGTTACTTTCCCATGCGGGACGGCATCGGCCGACCCATTCGCGCGCGGTCACACCGGCAACCGTGCGCGGGGGACGCAGCCGGTCCTGAGGCCTCATGGCGATTGTCACCGTGACACGGCGGCTGCGATTTAATGCAGCGCACCGCGTCCACAACCCCACGCTCTCCGACGATGAAAACCGGCGCCTGTTCGGCAAGTGCAACAATCCGAACTGGCACGGGCACAACTATGCATTGGAGGTGTCCGTCCGCGGTGCCATCGACGAGCGCACGGGTTACGTCATTGACCTCGGGGCGTTGCGCGATGTTGTCGAACGCGAAGTGATCGACAAAACCGATCACCGCAACTTCAACATTGACGTCGACTACATGGATGGGATCAATCCGACCACCGAAAACGCTGTGGTCGCGATGTGGCGTGTGCTCGCGCCAGCGGTGCAGCCCGCGCAACTGATCCGCCTGCGACTATGGGAAACCGAGAATAACTATGCCGAGTACGAGGGTGAGTAAACGGGTGATGCCGGTCACAACACGTTCGTCTGCCGGTCGTACCGAG
>JAYSVL010000416.1:0-14321 GCA_043718595.1 Gemmatimonadaceae bacterium | reverse complement strand
CGAGTCTTTGGTGACCGGCTTCTCGACAACACACGTCAAGTCCGTGAGTGAGACGTCAGGCGTTGGCACGCGCACCGCGATACCGTCGATCTTGCCCTTCACTTCCGGGATAACCAGCGCGGTTGCCTTGGCTGCGCCGGTCGACGTGGGAATCATGGATACCGCGGCGGCGCGCGCTCGACGCAGATCCTTGTGCGGCAGGTCAAGGATCGACTGATCGTTCGTGTAGCTGTGAATGGTGACCATCGTGCCATGCACAAACCCAAAATTGTCGCGAATGACCTTCACCATCGGCGCGAGGCAGTTGGTCGTACACGAAGCGTTGGAAATGACGTGATGCGTCGCCGGATCGTACTTATCGCTGTTGACGCCCATCACCAACGTAATGTCTTCATTGGTCGCAGGCGCAGAAATGATCACCTTCTTCGCGCCGCCGTCGATGTGCTTGGAGGCGTCGGCCTTGGCGGTGAATCGACCGGTGGACTCGAGCACGATGTCGACACCAAGATCCTTCCACGGAAGTTTCGCCGGCTCACGCTCGGCAAGAATCCGAATTTTGTCACCGTCGATGGTGATGCTCTCTGCATCGTGCGACACCTCACCGTCGTAGCGTCCGTGGACGGAGTCGTACTTGAACAAATGCGCCAGCGTCGCGGTGTCCGTGAGGTCGTTCACGGCGACGAAATCAATGTCCGCAACGCCCTGCTGCTTGGCGGCGCGAAGCACCTGCCTGCCGATGCGACCAAAGCCGTTGATGCCTACGCGAATTCGCATGCGAATCAGTTCCTGTCGGTGTCGAAGGTGAGGTCGGCGCGGTCGCCTGGATCGGGTGCGCGCCCGAATGTGACAAAACTAACAATACGTGCGCCACCTTCGACGAGCGCCTGAGCCGCCGCGTTGAGCGTGGCCGCCGTGGTGATCACATCATCCACCAAGACGATGTGTCGGCCTCGCAGCAACGACGATGCGTCCGGGCGCACGGCGAACGCCCGCAACACGTTGCGCGACCTCTCGGATGGTGTCAACTGGACTTGCGACTTCGTATTCCGAACGCGCCGCAGCGTGTTGCGCCACACCGGCAGCCGCCAGTGCGGGGCCAGGGCGGAGGCGAGTCGCTCTGCCTGATTGTACCCCCGCTCGCGTTGCCGGGTGGCCGATAGCGGCATTGGAATGAGCGCGGCGCGCTCCGCGACCACGTCGTCAGGAAAATCCAGTCGGGCCATGCGGCGCGCCATCGGCAACGCCACCGCGGGCCATGCACCGTACTTGAGCGCGTGCACCAGCGACGCACCGCTGCCCGTATCCATGCGGCACACGGATCGCGCCGCGCGCACAATCGCGGGCAAGCGCGCGCACCAACGGCAGGTGGGCAATGCCGACGCAATCCCACGCTCGTCGTATGGCAAGGGGGCCAGCGCCGAGAGCAGCGGATGACCGCATCGCCCACACTGTGGGTGCCCGAGCACGACGATACCGAGCAAGCACGACGCGCACACGATGCCGTCGTCATGACGGTGCGGTGCACGACAGATCGCACACGCGGGCGGCAGCAACAGATCGACGACCCCGCGCAGCAGCTCCGAGGTGCGCGCCAAATCAAACACCTGTCGGTGCGCCTCCGATCGCGTTCCACATGACCGGTAGCGACGGCTCGATATCGAACCAGGTACGAAACGCTTCTGCGCCCTGCTCAACGAGCATGCGTCGACCGTCTTCCGCACCAAGGCCCCGCGCCATGCACCGCCGCACAAGGGCGGTGCCATCGCGACGATAGATCAGGTCACTCACAACACACGCGCGTGGCAACAGCGATACGTCGAATGGTAGCGACACACCATCCATTCCGATCGGCGTCGCGTTCACCACCAGCGTCGCTTCCTCAAGCGCCTCGGCGAGTGTCGCGATCTCGCGTGCGCGCACATTAACGCGGGTGATCAGCTGCGCCGCGCGCTCGCGGACGCGCGACCAGACGCGCACATCACCGCAACCCAACATGTCGAGTGCGACTAACACCGCCGCCGATGCGCCACCCGTGCCGAGTACGACACAGCACGCATGGTCCAAGCCGTCAGGTACGAGGGCGCGAATTGATGAAAGCACGCCCGCGACGTCGGTGTTGTGGCCAATCAAAGAGTCGTCGTGAAACCAGAATGTGTTCACTGCGCCCACACGTGCGGCCAGTGCGGATGTGCGCGTCGCCAGGGTGAACACGGTTTGCTTGTGTGGCATCGTGACGTTGCCGCCCGCCCCCTCGCGCGCAAGCTGCGCGAGCGTTGCCACTAGTCTTGCCGGCGAAACGTCAAGTGCCTCGTATCGCTGCGGCAGCCCCGCGTGTATAAGCGCGGCGTTCTGGAAGCGCGGCGACAGCGACTGCGCGACCGGTTGTCCAAGAATCACCAGGCGCGTCGGCGGCGTTGGGGCGCGCACGATGTCCATCACGGCACGTCATCACGTTGGGTTGCGACGACCCGATCGATCACCGCGGCGATCTCCGCCGATAACTCGGCGTGCGTCGCCCGATACCCATCCAGATCGCCACCGAAGGGATCGCTGATCGCGCGCGCCTGCGCCGCACCACCGGCGTACTCCGTCAGCAACCAACTACGCCCGCTGCCGCCGAGCGCTTCGGCGCGATCGAGATGATGCGGGCCCATGGTAAGAATGAGCGATGCACACGAGACGATGTCCGGCGACAACTGTCGCGCGCGGTGCGCCGCGAGATCGAGCCCGTGTTCCATCGCCACAAGCAACGCGCCATCTGATGCCGCAGAGTCGGGCCACGCGCTTGTGCCGGCACTGCCAACAGTGATGCCCGTCAGTCGTCGGTCGGCAATCTCGCGTCGCGCAATCACTTCCGCCAACGGACTTCGGCAGGTGTTGCCGGTGCACACGAAAAGTATGTTCATCGGTCGTCAGGTATCGCCGACGAGATCGGGCACGCATTCGCGCAGGGCGTTTGCCGTCAGCACCCCTGGTCGAATCACGCGAGCGCGTCTGCCGGTGCAATCAACAACGGTCGATGGACGCGATGGAGTGAGGCGCCCACCGTCGAGCACGTGCAAGAGTCCGCGATGAATTTCTTCGGGCCACTGCTGCACAATCTCGGCGCTGGTCATGGCGGGTGGGATGCCGGGTCGATTGGCGCTGGTGCTCGTGATAGGCTCACCATATGCGGCGAGTAGCCGACGCAATCCAGGGTGCGGCGTCCAACGCACCGCGACGCCGCCTTCCGGCCCGATGAGCCGCGCAGGAACGCGTTTATCGCCGCCTGGCAGGACCAACGTCAACGGGCCGGGCCAGAAACGTGCCGCCAGATGTGCGGCGTACGATGGCAGATGCAACGCGAGTCGCCCCACTTGTGACGCGTCGCCAATCAGCAGCAGAAACGGCTTACCAGCAGGTCTCCCTTTCATGCGAACAAGCGCTTCGACAGAGTCGTGATCGAGCGCGGTACCAAAGCCGTACACTGTCTCGGTCGGATAGGCCAGCACCCGCTTGGCGTCGAGCTGAGACAACGCGCCACGCAAACTGCCTTCAATTTCGGCCGCCGACCAAAACGGCACCGCGAGATCAGCGCCGTTCATTCGGACAGCAGACTGAGCGCATCGGCGCGTGCAAAGTCAGCGTCAGTCGTGATTTTGAGTGCGCGTTCGCTGCCCTGGACCACAACAACCGTCAAGCCCAGACGTTCCACTAGTGCGGCGTCGTCCGTCGCGCCGACGTTATCGCGTTGTGCAGCCACGTGGGCCTGCTCAAGCACGGCGCGCGGAAACGCCTGCGGTGTCTGTGCGCGCCACAACATGGTTCGATCAACGGTGCGCACGATGCGCCCGCTGGCGTCAACTTCCTTCAGTGTATCAACCACTGGCAATGCCGCAATCGCTCCGTGACCGCGACGCGCCTCAGCGATCACGCGATCGATCGTTGCATCCGTGACCAGTGGTCGCGCGGCGTCATGCACAACGGTGATCACAATCTCGTCGGGGAGATCTTCCAGACCGTTACGCACACTCTCGTGGCGCTCCGTTCCGCCCGTCGACACCAGCAACCGATCGACGTCACACTGGAAGAGCCACGGCGGCGGATCGGCGGCGTACGCCTTGGGGAGCACGACAACAACGATGCCGACGTCAGCTCGCGCCATGAACGCCTGCACCGAATGCAACAGCGCAGGTTTCCCCGCCACCCAGCGAAATTGTTTGAGCTCACCACCAGCACGCGAACCGCTGCCGCCGGCTACGATCACCACGCCAACGTCACGCACGACCGAGCTCGTCGCTGATACATCGTGGCGGCGCGATACCAGCGCTGGCGGCGGGATAATGCGTCGCGGCGGCTGCGAGGTGGGTTTGTTGTGCTCGATCGTCATGGCGGTCTTAGTTGCGCTCCGCCGCCGCACCGATAGTGCGTCGCAAGACATCACTCAGTGTGCGCACGCCGATCACCGTGATGTCGCCGGTGATACGTCGTGGAATCGCGCGATCAGACAGGAATGCGTGCGTCATACCCAGCTTGGATGCTTCCGACAATCGTCGTTCGACGTGCGACACCGGCCGTACTTCGCCGCCGAGTCCCAGTTCGCCAAGAAAGATCGCGTGCGCCGGTAGCGGCTTATCAACCACACTCGATGCGAGCGCGGCGACGACGGCGAGATCGACGGCGGGTTCCTGCACACGCATGCCGCCAACCACGTTGCAAAAAACGTCGAGCTGCGCGCATGACACACCACCGCGTTTGTCGAGCACGGCGAGCAACAACGCCAGCCGTCGCGAATCGATGCCGCTCGCCACGCGTTGTGGCGTGCCGAAGCCAGCACGTGCGGCCAGCGCCTGCACTTCAACAAGCACCGGTCTGGTGCCTTCCATCAACGCACACACCGCGCTGCCACTCGACACATCGCGTCGATCACCGACAAACAGCGCCGATGGATTCTCGACCGGTGTGAGCCCAGCCGGCACCATACGGAAGACACCGATTTCATCGACCGAACCAAACCGGTTCTTTGTTGCGCGAAGAATACGATGGTCGAGCGTGCCGTCGCCTTCGAAATAGAGCACCGTATCCACGATGTGTTCGAGCGTCTTTGGACCGGCGATGCCGCCGTCCTTGGTCACGTGGCCAATCGCAAATACCGTTGTGCCGGACTCCTTGGCAAAGCGCATGAGCCGAGCCGCACACTCGCGCACCTGCCCGACACTCCCCGGCGCGCCCTCGAGTAGTTCGGTGTGCACCGTTTGAATCGAGTCGACGATTAACGCGGCCAGTGGTCGTCCGCCATTCGTATCGCGAGCCGCCGTCGCCAGAATCGTCTCCAATGACGTTTCGGTCAGCAGCGACACACTGGCGGCATCTTCACCAAGTCGGTCGGCGCGCAGCTTCACTTGCAGGGCCGATTCCTCGCCTGACACATACAGCGTTGCATGCCCCGCCGCCTCCAGTCGTGCGGCAACCTGCAAGAGTAGCGTGCTCTTGCCAATGCCTGGCTCGCCACCAACGAGCACCATGCTTCCAGGAACGATGCCACCGCCGAGCACGAAGTCGAATTCGTTGAGTCCCGTGTGCCAGCGATGCGTTTCTGCGCCAGTCACCGCGCCGAGTGGTACGGTGGCAACGACCGTTCCGGATCTCGCGCGTGCGGCGGACCGCTTGCTGGTGACCACGGTGGCAACGGTCTCTTCTTCCAGCGTGTTCCACGCGCTGCATTGCTCACAGCGCCCTGCCCACTTTGGAAAGTCAGCGCCGCATTCGCTGCATCGGTACAACACGCGCGCCTTCGCCATCAGTACGGCGGCCCATCGTCGGGACCGCCGGACACCAGGCGCGGGCCGCCGTACTCCGGCGGCGGCTGCCGATTGGAGAAGTTGTCGAAGCGCGTGTATTGCTTGTGAAAGAACAACCGAATGTTGCCAGTTGGTCCATTGCGCTGTTTGCCGACGATGATCTCGGCTTTTCCTTCAAGCGTCGAGTCTTTCAGTCGACCGTTTTCGTCACGCTCCGCGTACACTTCCTGACGGAAGATGAACATGATGACATCGGCGTCCTGCTCAATCGCTCCGGATTCTCGCAGGTCAGATAGCTGCGGCCGCCCCTTGTCTTCACCGGTTCGCTGTTCCGGTGCACGTGACAGCTGCGACAGCGCGATGACCGGCACACCCAGCTCTTTCGCGAGCCCTTTCAGACCACGCGAAATCTGCGACACTTCCTGTTGCCGGTTCTCCGAGTTGGCTGGGCCACTCATGAGCTGTAGGTAGTCAACCATGACCAGACCGATATCGTGTTCCGCTTTCAAGCGGCGCGCCTTGGCGCGCATCTCAAGCAGGGTGATCCCGGGCGTGTCATCAATAAAGATCGGGGCATGACTGAGAATACCTGCGGCCTGCGCCAAACGTGGCATCGATTCATCGAGCGCCCTACCACCTTTACGCAGGGACTGCGCGTCGATCAGCGCTTCACTGGCCAGCATGCGCTGCACCAGCGACTCCTTGCTCATTTCAAGGGAGAAGAAGGCGACCCCCGTTTTGGCGGTGATCGCCGCGTGCTGCGCGATGTTCAGGGTGAGGGCCGTTTTGCCCATTGACGGTCGCGCCGCCACGATCACCAAGTCGGACGGCTGGAATCCGGACGTGATGTGGTCCAGATCGTGAAAACCGCTCGGCACGCCAGTGATCGCCGACTCGCGCTGCGCGAGAAGTTCGAGCTTCTCCATCGCCGGCCACAGCAATTCCTTAATTCGCGAGAAGCCACTTCGCTCCTTCGACTGCCCCAGCGAAAAGATCCGTGACTCGGCGAGGTCGAGTAAATCGGTTGCCGTGGTGCGCCCCTCAAAGGCCTCCCCGACAATTTCGGTTGACACCTCAATTAGGCGCCGGAGCAGCGCCTTCTCTCGGACGATGCGCGCGTGATACTCGACGTTCGCTACGGTTGGTACCGCATCGAGCAAAAACGCCAGATACTCGCGCCCGCCCGAGCCATCGAGCTCTCCCCGGCGCTCCAACTCGTCGGCCAGTGTGAGGGGATCGACGGCACCACCGCGTTCCGTGATGGCAAACATCGCGCGGAACAGGCGTCGATGCCCCTCGCGATAGAACATGGTGTCATCAACGTGTTCCGCCGCCCGCATCGCGGCATCGGCGTCGAGAAGCATCGCACCCAACACCGCCTGCTCCGCTTCTTCCGACCACGGAGGACGACGCTCTTTGTATGGATCGCGAGGCGCGGGCGATGCGCCCGGCACCGGCACGGGAAGGTTGGTCATGACGACATCACCCGGCGTCGCTGCCCGACAACGCATCGCGATCGGCATCGTGTGATGCGTCGAGAATTCGCCGCGCCAATTTTACGTCGTCCCATGTCGGCCGTTTCCATGCCTCGTTGCGCAACAGTGCCGCCGGATGATACGTGACGATGAGCGGAACACCATGAAACGAGTGCACCTGTCCCCGCAGCTTGCTGATCGGCGTGGTCGTGTGCAACAGCGTCTGCGCTGCAAACCGACCGAGGGCGAGAATCACTCGCGGTCGGATGAGTTGGAGTTGGCGTTCGAGAAACGGCTGACACGCCTGCACTTCATCGGGCAGCGGGTCGCGGTTCATTGGCGGACGATGCTTCAACACATTGCAGATAAACACGTCATCGCGCTGCAGGTGAATGGCGGCGAGAATCTTGGTCAGCAGGCCGCCGGCGTCACCGACAAACGGCCGTCCCTGCTCATCTTCGTTGGCGCCAGGGGCTTCACCAACACACACCAAATCAGCCGTTGGATTCCCCTCGCCGGGCACGACGTTTTTCGCGGTGGCGTGCAGCGCGCATCGCGTACACGCATGTGCCGCGTCGGCGACGTGTGCGAGCGACGAGAGCGCCCCGTGGTGATCCTGCGCCGTTGGCGCCGACACAACGTGGATGCCCGACGGCAGGCCAAGCAGTTGCAGCCACGCAGGAAGCGCTGTCGTGGCGAGCGGCGACTCACCGGCGTTCGCAGCAACCGTTGGCGGGTGATGCGACGACGACGCATTCGGCGGCGCCGCACTCGGTGGAGGCGTCAGGCCGCCGAGTGCAGTGCGCCAGTCGGCGCCTTCCGTCACCTCGAATCGCACGGTGGGTTCGACGACCACCGGCAGCGACACTTCAGGTGGCGCGGCCGTGGCGATTGATCGCTGTTCCTCGGCGTCATCACGCGGCGCTGCGTTTTTTCGGACACTGCCAGTCGCGATTGCGCCACGTTTCGCGCCAAGCATCGCCATCACCTCGTCGACCGACATGGCATCGAGGACTAGCTCCGACTCGCCCACTTCACGGCGCTGTTCGAGATAGCGTCGAAGGCGTTCCTTAGCGTCCACTCAGCGTGCTCTCCCCGCACTCCGGATGTATGGTTGGCTTGGCCAGTCGCTGATACGCGGCGCCGCGCCGAAACCCGAGGGCGCGGCGCGGCGCGGGTCCAACGATGTACCGATGCTACGCGCCGCGCCGTCGCGGCATCACGCGATATTCAATCTCGCCGCTGGCCAGCTCTTCGAGGGCGCGCGTGGTCAACTTCTTTTCGTGAATCGACCGGTCGCGAGGAAACTCGTTGAGCACGCGGGCAAACTTCGCCGCGATCAGAACGCTCAGATACTTGTTGGCGGCGTGTTTGGAGACATCGCCCGGTGTGAAGACTTGCATGCGTCAGTCGCCCTTGCTGAAGACGTTGATTTCCTGTTCGAGCTGCGCGATCAGCGCCTCAACCTGCGCCTCCACCGCGTGCACCCGATCGTGCCGAAGACCTTCGGCATCGATAATGGCGCCCACCTGTTCAACCGCTCGCTCCAACTCGTCGTTGATCACGACATAGTGGTAGCGCCCAACCTCACCCAGCTCCGCCCGCGCGTTTCGCAGCCGCGTAAGCAACCGTTCGTTGCTTTCGCTCTTTCGACCGGCCAGGCGACGCTTCAACACATCGCCCGATGGCGGCAACACAAAGATCAACACCGTATCCGGGAACGCCGCATGGAACTGCCGCGCACCCTGCACATCGATATCCATCAACACATGCTGACCGGCGGACAGCACGCGTTCCACTTCGCGGCGCAACGTGCCATACAGAAACCCGTGCACCTCGGCCCACTCTGCGAAGTCTCCGTCGTCGCGATGCTTCAGGAACTCGCCGGCGCTTAGAAAGCGGTAGTCCCGTCCATCGACCTCATCGTCACGCGGCGGCCTCGTGGTACAGCTAACAGAATAACCCACATCCGGCCGTCGCTCCAACAACCGCCGAGCGATTGTTGTCTTTCCGCCGCCCGATGGAGCGGACAGGATGACCGGAAAGGTACTCATTCGAGGTTCTCCACCTGCTCGCGGATGCGCTCCAGTTCTTCCTTGACCCCGACGACTTCATGTAGCACGGACGCATCCGCGCCCTTGCTGCCAGTGGTGTTCGCCTCCCGGAGCATTTCCTGCAGCAGGAAGCCAAGCCGCTTTCCCACCGGCTCGCCCCCCGCGCGATCCGCCAACGCCTGACGAAACGCGGCCACGTGAGCGGCAAAACGATCCAGTTCTTCGCTGATGTCGAGCCGGTCGGCGAGGATCGCAATCTCTTGCGCCAAGCGCTGCTCATCTACCGCCAGTCCTTCGGTCAGCTCGCGCACAGCGGCTCGAAGCCGGTCGCGCTGCGCAACAATTCGGAGCGGCGCACGCTCCGCGATGCGCGCGAGTGCCGCCGCGATGACATCCAGTCGCTGCGCGAGAACCTCGCCCAGCCGCGCACCCTCTTCCTCGCGCATGCGCGACAACCCATCAAGCGCGCGCTCCACGACCGCAAGCAACTCTGCGACCGTTCCCGTGGCGTCGTCGTCTCGTGGCGCAGCAATCACGTCCGGCATACGCAACACGTCCGCGAGTGCAACGCCGCCCTCCAGCGCGTGCTGCGTCTGCAGCACGCGAAGCTGTGCGACGATGTCGGAGAACCGGGTTTCGTCGATAGAGACGGCGGCGCCGGGCACGCGCTCCAAGCGCGCCGTGAGCGTAACATGACCGCGACTGACGCGGAGACGCATCGCTTCGCGGACCTCCGCCTCCCAGCGCGAAAAACTCCCTGGCAGCTTAATGCTGGGCGAAAAGAAGCGGTGATTCACCGTGCGCACCTCGACGCTGAGCCGCGCGGTACCCACCATCCCGTCTGCCTGGCCAAAGCCTGTCATCGAACGAATCATGTGCGCGGCAATGAAACGTGATGCGCAAACAAGGTCAATTCTCCATCACCGGGTGGCACGCTCAGTTTGCAAACTCCCAGCGCACGCCGTAGAGCTGCACCTGTGGCGGCATCGTCAGTCCGGGGATCTGCTCGTAGTCGCCGCCGGTTAGGTTGCGGTATTGGTAAAAGATGGACGCGCGCTGAATCCGAATTTGCAACACCGCGGTGACAACTTCGGCGCGCTCACTGAACCGCGAGTCCACAACGCGATCGGTACCGGCCCCGAAGTAAAAGGGTGTCGAGTTGCGTCGATCGTAAATGACGCGCGCATTGAACCCGAACTGACCCTTCGGAAACTTCGATCGCCACTCGCTGACAAGGGCAAGCTCACCGCGCAATTGTGCCGGGGGCCGACCGTACTGCGACGAATTCCATCGAATGCTCTGGACGTCAAGATGCAGATCCTTGTAGAGCGGACCGCGCACATTGGCGAGAACGCCGGAGGCTTTCGCCGCGACAAGCGGTGTTGCCGGGAAGGCAAAAAGTACCGGGCCACCGTACTCAGTGGCGCCCTCGCGCACTGCACCGCCGCCGATCCAGAGCCGCCCGAGACGTACGGCTGCTTCGGCACGCGACGAGGCTACAGCGGGGCGTGTGGTCTTTGTGTCCGGATTGCGCGCACTGTGTGCCGCCGTCAACGCGAGCCACGACGTCGGTGCCGCACGCGTAAACAGGTCAACGAGTCGCGTCGAGTCCGCACCGCGTCGCTCGGCGTACGCGCCGACTGACCAGCGCGTGTAGCCCACGCTCACGCGAATCGCCGGCGAGTGGAACAGCGTGCCGTTGATCGGGCGCGCCCGATCAGTCAGCGACGCACTGACGAGCCGTCCGCGATAGCCCACCGCGACAACCTGTTGGGTGCGCGCCGTGATCGTATCGCTGCGAACGATCTTTGTCGTGTCGACGGCGAGGGTGCTGTCGCGAATCCCATCCAGCCGTGTACGCGCGACGCCAACAATCGCCTGTGTCCAAACCCCGCGCAGTGTGTCGCCGTAGCCGACGCGCACGTAACCATCGCGCCGAACGCCTTTGAACGCCGGCAGGTTGAGAAAACCTTTGCGCGACGTTTGCGGGTCGCGGTCACGTGTGGACGACGTGCCATACGCGTCCACACTCAACCGTCCGCGTGACCACCCGAAGCGTGCGTTGAACACCTGCTGGCTTCCGTCGCCGGCCCGACGTGTGGTGCCCGATGTGCTGAACGCGGACACCTGCCCTGTTTGCGTGGCCAGTTGTTGCGCCCCTAACTGGAAGATCACGCCGTTGTGATACCGTCGCGCGAACAGTCCGCGAAACGCATTCGTGTTGCGATCCCCGGTAAAAATGTCGGCGCGCGTGTACGGTGTTTCACTCGTTACCGTCCAACTGCGCAACCACACGCGAACTTCACCGGCGGCGCGCTCAATCACCATGTCATCCAACAGCCACAACGGCACATCATCCAGGTCCAGCGTGCCGCCGTTCCGCGCTTCAATAGCATCCATCTCGACGCCGTCAACAAAGACGCGCAAGCGGCCAAAGTCGCCGTGAAAGGAGGCCGCATGAACGCCAGCCAGCCATCCTGATCGGAACGTGGCCACTCCGGGAACCTGATCGAGCAGATCGGCGAGATTCAGCGCGCCCGAGGAGAGAATTTGTTCACGCGTGAAATGCAACCGCGGGCTCACCTCGAAATCGCGCGCTGTCTCAAACTGCGCCATAGGCGGGCGCGTTGTGTCGCGCAGTCGCGCCCGTGCGACACTGTCGATGCGTGCTTGCGTGCGCGCTTGGGCGAGGACTTGGGCAATCGAGTCCGCGCGCACCGAATCACGCACGGGATCACGAGGCGATACCGTTGCCGCTTTCGCGATCGAGTCTTTCGGTACGACTTTCTTGCTGGTGTCCGTGCGCACTTGCGCGTGCGCTCGCACCGGCACTGCGGCGCTCACACAGGCCAGCAGCACAGCGCGCCAGCAGTAACCACGCAAGGTCTGAGGGCCCCGAGTCACGCGCGCGCAGGACCCAGGGTCAACGCGCGTGCGCCCGTACCAATTCGACGAACGTGCCCACGGGCGTGCCGGTCGGCCCCTTCGGAATCCAGCCAAGGTCCGTCTGCGAATATGCCGTGCCGGCGACGTCCAGATGCACCCACGGATACCCGTCCACGAACTCTTGCAAAAAGATTGCCGCGGTGATCGAGCCTGCTGCGCGTCCGCCGGTGTTCTTTAGGTCGGCCACATCGGACTTGATCTGCTCTTTGTACTCATCCCACAAGGGCATCGGCCATCCGCGTTCTCCCGCTTTTTCTCCGGCGGCCAGCACCGTGTTCACCGTGGCCTGATCTGAGCCGAAGACGCCGACCGCGTTCGCGCCGAGGCCAATGACGATGGCACCGGTGAGCGTCGCCGCGTCCACGGCGATTGCCGGATTGAATCGCTTGGCAAACACCAGCAAGTCGGCAAGCACCAAGCGACCTTCTGCATCCGTGTTGATCACTTCAATCGTCTTGCCGTTTGAGGCGCGCACCACGTCACCCGGCTTGACGGCCGTGCCTGACACCATGTTCGTGGTGGAACCAATAATGCCAACGACATTGACTGCCGGTTTGAGGCGACCAATCGCTTCCATCGCGCCCATCACACCGCCTGCCCCAGACATGTCGTACTTCATCCATTCCATGTCGGGCGCGGGCTTGATCGACACGCCTCCCGTGTCAAAACAGAGGCCTTTGCCGATGAGCACGACGGGCTTGTCGCTTGCCGCAGCTCCGCAATACTCGAGCACCACGAGCCGTGGCTCTTCCGGCGTTGCCTGGGCAACACAGAGGAAAGATCCCATGCCTTCGCGTGTCATCTCCTCACGACCCCACACCGTGAGCTTCATACCGTGGCGATTCGCGATGTCGCGCCCCACTTCAACGAAGGTCTCGGGAGTGCAATAGTTGCCCGGCATCATGCCGAGGCGCTTCGCTACCGCCTGGCCTTCAGCGATAGCGGCACCAGCGGCGACGGCTTGGCGTGCCGCGTCGGTATCTGGCACAAAAATCGTCGCCGAGGTCAGTGCTGTTCGCTTCTCGGCGTCTGGCACGGCGGCGCGTAGGTCGCGGTACTCCCAGCTACCAGCCGCCGCGCCCATCACGATGCCCTCAATGGCATCGTCGTCCGCCGTGGGAAGGAAGACGTGCATACCGCCGGTGCCGAGCTTCATGGCTTGCCGGGCGGCGATAGCCGTTGCTCGGCGCGCCGTGGCACGGGTTAATGGCGCACTGCCGCGCCCAACCAGGAGCACGCGCTGCGCTCCGGTGTCCCCTCCGACAAGCAACACGGTTTCGTCCATGCCACCGCGAAAGTCTCGGCGCGCGATCGTGCGGGCAATCGCTCCATGCAGCGGCGCATCCACTGCGGCAAGTTCGTCCGACAGCGAAGGATCGCTGGGCAGGACCAACACAAGCAGTGGCGTATCGGTGGAGTGCGGCGCGCCGTGGCTGGCGAAAATGGCAAGTGACATACGAGAAGTCGCGGAAAGAAGGGCGAAGATGGGAAGTACTCCAAAGCAGCGCGCCCGGTCCACGGAATGTGGGCCGGGCGATTTTCATGAGGCACTGGGGCGGGAGGAGTCGAACCTCCAACCACTCGATTAACAGTCGAGCGCTCTGCCATTGAGCTACACCCCATCGCGAAAGTCAGCGACTCTCAACAACAGGTCCAAGCTAAATGGCATGCGCAGCACGCAACAGCGGTCCGCGCTAGAATCTCTGACCGACGCTAGAATCTCTGACTGAGGCTAGAATCTCTGAACGAACCTAGCTCAAAATCGGTTGGCGTCAGCGGCGTGCCAGGCGCGCATCATCGGTCCGCTCACCGACTCGGTCAGCAAAATACCGGGCTCGATCTGCGGGTAGATCTCGGCGTAGCTGCGCGTCTCCATCGCGCTCACACGCTTCAGAATGAACCACGGCTTGAGCGCATCCTGACGATGCAGGCCGGCGGCGCCAAGCACTTCGTGGAAGCTGCTCACCGTCGCACCGTGATAGCGCGCCACGCGCGTGGCTTTGTCGCCAACGTGCAGACCGCGCACCAGCTCCGGATCTTGCGTTGCAACGCCGGCGGGACACTCG
>JAYSVL010000415.1:0-14351 GCA_043718595.1 Gemmatimonadaceae bacterium | reverse complement strand
TTGACGCACCCGCACATCCTTGAGTGGACCGCGCGTTGTGTTGATGCCGACATACCACAGGCGTAGTGCCGGTGCGCTTGTCAGTCGGGCCTGGCGCGTATCGGTGTCCTCCCAGGCGCGCGTCTGATCTTCCGGCACGTACAGAATGTCGACGGTACCACTCTCGAATTCGGCGACAGCAGTAGACGGTTCGGGAATGATGCGGGCGAGTAGAGTGTCGAAACCCGGCATCTGGCCAAAGTAACTGGTGTTGCGCGCGAACTTGAGGTAGTCGTCGTGTTTCCAGGTGATCAATCGCCACGGTCCGGTGCCAATCGGGTGTTCGCTGAAGTCGGCGCCAATGTTGTCCGGTACAATCGAAGCGACAGGCATCGCGAGTAGCTTCGGGAAGATGGCGAACGGTTCTTCGAGCGAAATGATGAGTGTGGAGTCGTTCGCGGCCACAATACCGAGCGACTTGCTTTTGCCGTCAGCAAACGCGCGCGCGCCTTTGATGGGATAGAGCGGCCAGACTTGTCCACCTTTGCTGGCTGGGTCGAGCACGCGCGTGAATGAGTGCAGCACGTGCGCCGCGACGAATGGTGTGCCGTCGTGAAATTGCACGTTGCGTCGCAGGTGGAACGTGTAGCGCAAACCATCAGGCGACACGTCCCAGCGCGTGGCGAGGGACGGTTCGATGCGTGCGTCTGGTGTAAAGCGCGTCAGTCCGTCAAACACATAGGCGACGGCTCTCCCTGTGGGCACGTCGGTTGAGCGGGCGGGGTCGAGCGAGCGCGGATCGTACCAGTCGCGCGAGTCGACGAGCGTGTGACGGTCGGACGTGGGCTCCGCGCTGCGACAGGATGCGGCGAGCACAACGAACGCGACGCGGCAACGACGCGCGGTGGCTGCGGCACGAGAGACGGGCATACGTGTCGTGGTTGACTGAGAGCGAGTGACCGGAGAGCTTTGACGGACAATCTACCGATGGAATGCGCCTTCGTCCGACGGCATTCCTCCAGCACTTTGCAGTGCCTCACCGCGTGCGCGGAGCCAGCGTCCTCGTTTACCTCCTCCTCGCCCTCGTCGCCGCCTCGGTGGCCGTGCCAGCCGCCGCGCAGGACTTGTCCTGTGAACGCGGTGATCGTGAGGTGCGCGCGCTTCGCTTTACCGGCAATCGCGAGTATTCGTCTGCGGCGCTCGCCGCCACGGTGGTGACGCTGCCGTCATCATTCGCCGGGCTGCCGGTAGTCGGTGAACGTCGGTGCATCGATCCGGTGGAGTTTGCCCGCGATGTGCAGCGCGTACAGACGCTCTATCGACGTCGTGGATTCCCTGACGTCCACGTGGACACGGTGGTGCGTACGATCCGTCGCGGCGTCATTGAGGTGACCTTCGTCATCGTCGAGGGGCAACCGCTGCGGGTGACGTCGTTTGCACTGCGCGGGGTGGCCAGCGATCCCGAGGTCGAAGCGGCGGCGCGCGATTTTCCGCTGCGGGTTAACGGGGTGTTTGATCGGGGTTTGCTGGAGGCGGGACGTGACACTCTTGTGCGCCGGTTGCGCAATCTGGGCTGGCCGCAGGCGGAAGTGCTGCTCGCGTTCACCACCAATACGCGTTTACGCACGGCGGACGTGGAGGTGACGGTGGTGCCTGGGACCCGCGCGCGTCTCGGGCGCATCGCGGTGGTCGTCGACACGACCCAGCGCACGCGTCGTGTGTCGGACGTCACAATTCGGCGCGCGATGGCGCTGCGGGAAGGCGACTATTACTCAGCGCGTGCGATCATTGATGCCCAGCGCAATCTGTATCAGACGGACGGGTTTCAGCGGGTCGAGCTGTCACCTGACGTTGTGCAACCTCCGGGCGACTCCACCGTGAACCTGACCGTGCGACTTGTGGAAGGAGATCGTTGGGCGGCGCGCGGCGGCCTCGGCTGGGCGACGCTCGACTGTTTTCGCATGCAGGGTTCGCTCACCGATCGCGACTTTCTTCCCTTTGCCCAACGACTCGAACTGGTGGCACGCGTGAGCAAAATTGGCATCGGCGCGCCGCTTGATGGCGCGAGTGGGCTCTGCCAGGGGCAGGCCCGGACCGATCCGTACAGCAAAACGCTCAACTACTACACGGCGATGACCGTGCGGCAGCCGGTGCGTGCGCGCCAGTCTCGCGTGCCCACGCTCACCGTGTTCAGTTCGACGTTGTCCGAGTATCGCGCGTTCCTACGTCGGGCGCCGATCGGTGGTGCATTGTCGGTGACCAACCCGCTGCAGGCACGCATTCCGAGCACGCTGTCGTATCAGGTGGAGTTGGGACGAACCGAGGCGGAGCCCGCGTTTTTCTGCGCGGTGTTCAATGCCTGTGACAGCGATGCACGAAGTTTTCTGCAGCGCAACACGCGACTCGCGGCCATCGAGTATTCGATCGCGCGCGAACGGGTGAATAATCCCTTGCGTCCGTCGTCTGGCAGCACGCTGCGTTTTACGGCACGTCACGCGTCAACGCTGATCGGTTCCGACAAGACGCAGCAGTTCAATCGCGGCACTGGCGACGCGACATGGTATCGCGCGCTTGGCGCGGGCTCGACGCTGTTGCTGCATGCGCGCGGTGGCATGGTGTTCGCGGGTGGGTTGTCCCCGTCAGCCGACGGATTTATTCCGCCGCAGGAACGCTTGTATGCCGGCGGACCAACGACCGTTCGCGGCTTTCGGCAAAACGAGTTGGGACCGGCGGTCTACATCGTTAACGGGTACAGCACGTCGCAAGTGAACGGACAAACATACTTTCGTGCCGACACGGCGCGGGTCGAGCGCGTTGTTCCCACTGGTGGCAATACGCTCGTTGTTGGCAACGCCGAAGTGCAGGTACCAAGTCCGGTCGCGCCAAACCTTCTGCAGCTGGCGATGTTTGTTGACGTTGGTCGGCTCTGGAACCGTACGGGTTCGCAAACAGGCGTGCAGCAATCGAACGGACCAACAGTAAAAGTGACGCCGGGTGTTGGCGTGCGCATCGTGTCGCCGTTCGGCACCATTCGCGTCGACCTTGGCTACAACGGGTATCAACTGCCGAGTGGTGCGGCGTATTTCAATGCACCGCTGGAGGCGGGTGTTGCGCCACTGTACTGCGTGAGTCCAGGCAATACGCTTACCGTGCGCCGTGGGACGACGGCTGGCGCGCCGTCGGTGCAGGAGTCTGGCGTCTGTCCTTCCACGTTCCGGCCAACGCGCGGGAGCGGTTTGCTGCGTCGGCTCAACCCGAGCATTTGGATCGGGCAGGCGTTCTAGATGGCGCTGCGCCGTCGCACCGTGGTGCTCGCTACCGCCGCTTCGCTGCTGTGCGTTGGGGCGTTGTGCGTTGGTGCAGTGGCGGCGCTGACACAAACAGATCGCGGGCGGGCGCTCATCATGCGTGCGCTGGTGCCAACGATCGCGGGAGCGATTCCCGGTCGACTATATGTTGGGCGGGTGGGCGGCACGTTGTTCACGGATCTGACCATTGATTCGTTGTCGATCACGGAACCGAACGGCAGACCATTCATTAGTACGGGTCCAATTCGCGTCACGTATGATCCGCGCGATTTGCTGGATCGTCGCATCGTGCTCAAGACGCTAGAGGTCACGCGTCCTGTCGTCACGCTGGTCGATTACGGCAATGATGACTGGAACTGGAAACGATCGATGCGTAAGCGCGGGCCCAGACTACCGCAACGTCCGGGCAGCTTTGGTCAGTTTGTGCAGATTGACACCGCCACCGTGCACGAGGGCACCCTGATCGCGCGTTTGCCGTGGTCGCCGTCGGATTCGCTCAAGGGTGCAAAGCGCGACAGCGCGATTGCGTACGAGCTGTCGCGGCTGGATGGGGAAGTCCGTCGCGACGGTAATCGACTCGTGCGCGTCTGGCGTTTTGAGCGCGGCGATTTGGCGCTCGGCAAGTCGCGGCTTGCGGATCCAGACTCTGCCGGACAGCGCTTCGCTTTTCAAAAGTTTGACGTGGTGTGGGTGTATCCGCCGTTCTGGTTTCGCAACATGAAGACGACGATACGCAAAGTCGACGACTCGCTGTGGGTGGACGATGCGCGCTTCAATCTCGCGAACTCGGCCGGGCACGGAAACGCGAAAGTCGTGTGGGGGAACAATCTGCCGGTGCGCTACGACGTGCGGATCCATGGAGACACGGTCGCCATGCAGGACGTGGCGTGGATTGATCCGTCGTTGCCGCGCACGGGTGGCGGCAGCACCGATCTCGTGATCAAGAACGATCCCGCAGATTTGCGCGTGATTGAGTACGCGCTGACCAACATGGATGCGCGCGCCATGCAGTCACACCTTCGTGGGCGGATGACCTTTGGTGTGGGCGGCCCTGTGTTGCGCGTGACCGACGTTGGACTGGACTTGCTTCCCGCGCACACAGACCTCCTCAAGCAGTTCAATCTTGAACCATTTCCCTTTGATTGGCAGGGCGAGTTGAGTGGTCGCGTGGTCGCGCGCGGTGGTCCGCTCACGCGGTGGGCGCTTGATGGCGCAACGCTCACCTACACGGACGCGCACGTCCCCGGCGCGGTGTCACGCGCTTACGCGACCGGCATGCTCAACATCTATCAGCCGTCGGAAGCGATCTTAAGCGGGCTTGATTTGCGTATCGATGATCTCGACTTGCGCACACCACGCTTCGTGAACCCGCTCTTCCCGGAAGTGAATGGCTTTGTGCGCGGCTCGGTGCGTCTCGATTCGCTTTGGTATATGGCGACGTTCTCGCAGGCAGACTTGCTGCACGTGGACGGCATCGGACAGCCGTCGCATTTCACGGGCAGCGGGCGGTATGCCGTGCTGGAGGATGTACACTTCGACGTCGATATGCAGGCGGCGCCGCTCAACTACACGATGCTCTCCAAATCGTACCCGTCGCTGCCACTGCGCGGCAACGCGGTCGGCAGCATTCGGGCGAGCGGTGTGGCCGAAGACTTCACGCTCCAAACACGATTGGCCGGCGAAGGTGGGGCGGTGACGTTCGACGGGCGCGTTGACGCGTTTGAACCGGAGTTCGGTGCGACGGGCACATTCCGCACGCGCGGTATGAATTTGCAAAACCTCTTTGCTGACGCCGCATATCCCATCACGTCAATCAACGCCGTCGGTGACCTTGCGTTGACCGGAGCATCACTGACATCGCTGCGTGGACCGCTGCGTGCAACGATCGATCAACTGTCCACAGTTTCCGATGTGCGCGTCTTTGGCGGCACGGCGATTGCTACGTTTGACGCCGGCCATGTGCGACTCGACTCACTGTCGCTTGAAAGTTCGGCGTTGCGTGCGACGGCACGTGGCGGCATTGGGCTCATCGCGTCGCGTCGCGATACTATCGCGTTTGACATCACGCTCGATTCACTCGGTGGTGTGCGGCCGTGGTTTCGCAGCGCGGACAGCACGGCGCGATCGCTGATTGAACTCACCGACACATTGCGCGGTCGCATTGACGTGCGTGGGCGCCTGATTGGCTCCGTGGATTCGCTTGACGCACTTGGGCTATCACTTGACTGGCGCGCGGACGGTTTTGGGCTGGCCTTCGGCAACGCAAAAACGGAGCGTGCCACCATCACCCTTGAGGTGCGCGATGTCTTGCGCAGCGCCAATGGGTCACTCACGATGGCACTCGATTCGGCACTGCTGGCGGGCCTTGACGTGGCAGAAGCCAGCGGTCGCGCGACGCTGCGGGGCGGGCTCGCCGAACGGTTCGGTTTGGAGTTGCGCACGCCGTCCGAATCACGGGTGGCGCTGGCCGGCAGTATGTCACGACGCGACAGCACCAATACGATTGTGCTCGACACGCTCACCATTCGTGTCGACAGCGCGTTTGCTGCGCCGCGGGGGTTTACGCTGGCGGCTCCGGCCGTGCTGCGCGTGTCACGAAACAACAGCGGACAACTCGACTCGCTCGTGTTGCTGCACACGGACACCGGCCGAGTCTCGTTGCGCGCAAGCCTTAGCGACTCGGGCGTTGTCGGCGGCAGGCTGGATGTGGACCGTGTGCCGCTCGCCGACATTGGCAAACTGCTTCGCACCAGCCGCCTCACTGGTGGACGCGCTGATGCGACGTTGGTGGTTGGAGGCACACGCGAGCTGCCGACGATTGATGGCGACGTGATCCTGCGCGGGGCGACTGCGGGACGACTGCGCATCGGCGACCTGGTGGCCAGTGCGCATTACGATTCGCTGCGCCTGGCGGTTGATGCCACGGTGAACGTGGATGGGAAACCTGCCCTTGCGGCGAATGCGCAGTTGCCGCTGGATCTGGCGCTGTTCAGTGGCCGCACACGACAACGCAATGCGCCGCTGTCGGGACGGATTGTCAGCACGCGCACAGACTTGACGTTGCTCGAAGCATTGTTCCCCGACATCAGTCTCGCGCGTGGTCGACTGACAACTGATGTGCTCCTGACGGGGAGTTGGGAGCGTCCGCAGCTTCGCGGGCAGTTGCTGATGGACAGCGCCGCGCTTTCGCTTGACAACCTGGGCATTCGTGTCGAGCGGGCGGAGGCGGATATCGGGCTTGCCGGCGACACGGTCTACGTCCGGCGCTTTAGTGCAACGGGCGCGACCCCACAGGATTCGGTAGGGCTCAGTGGCATGATCAACTTCAGCGACGTTTCACGTCCGGTGTTCGACCTGCGATTGACCGCAAACAACTTTCTCGCCATCGACAAAGCGCGAACCGCATCACTGACGCTCACGACCACCACGCCAATCGCACTCATCGGCCCGAGCACTGCGCCACGTGTGACCGGGGCTGTCAGCATCGACCGGGGCCGCGTCTATATTCGCGCGCTGGCGCCGCGGCGCGGGCTCGATCTGACGGACAATATTGATGTTGTGGACACGACCGTGAGCGCGTTCAACTCACTGTTGCCGCGTGCGCCGTCGTCGTTGATGCAGAATCTGGTGCTCGATAACGTGGTGGTGTCGATCGGCGACGACGTCTGGTTGCGCTCACCAGAAGCCAACCTGAAATTGGGTGGCGCCTTACGTGTCACGCGGTCCGCCGGCCGTGATGGTAACGTCCCGCGACTTGCCCTGTCTGATTCGCTGACGGTGGAGCGCGGCACCTATCAGGTCAACCTGGGCATAGCACGCCCCGGTTTTGAAGTAGAGCGGGGTGTGGTGCGCTTCTTTGGTGATCCCGAGCTTGAACCCGCGCTTGACGTGACCGCGCTGCACACCGTGCGGACGTCGCGTGCCAATTCGAATCGTCAGAGTGTGCGCATTCGCGTCGCGCTCGGCGGCACGATCGATCGACCCACGCTGGCGTTGTCGAGCGCGGACAATCCGCCCTTGCCGGAAAGCGACATGCTGAGCTACCTGGTGACCGGCGAACCCGCCTACGTGTTGCTTGGCGGCACGCCGTACGCGGAGCAGGGCGCAACGCTCGCACTTCGACTGGCCGGGAGCTACTTGTCGAGCAGGCTCGCCGGTGGCCGGTTTGATGTCGTACAGGTCGAGCCCACGGCACTCGCATCGGGCGACGCACTCACTCGCGATACGGGTCTCGGCATTCTCGCCTCTACACGTGTTGGCGTTGGCGGACAGATTGCGCGCAACACGTACTTTACGTTCAGTACGGGGTTTTGCGGACTTGCGCCGCAGACATCGGGCGGCAGCGACGCGTTGTCGGTGTTTGCGCGAGGCCTCGGCGCGAAAGTCGAGCGCCAGTTCTCGCGCGGACTGTCGTTGGCATTGGGACTGGAACCCGGTTCAAGCGCGCAAGCCTGTGGGCGGCTCGGCGTTTCGCGTACGTTCCAGCAGACGCCGCCACAGATCGGCCTCGATTTCTTTCGCACGTGGACATTCTGAGGCTGTTTCCCACGCCTGAACCGTTCGTCATCTCTTACTGAATGTCCTCCACGCTCTCCGCCGACACGCCCTACCAGCTCGCCGACGCGCTGCACGTCATTGACAGTGCAGAGTCGCCGATGGATCGCGTGCGCGCGGCGGTTGCGGCCTTTGCGGCATTCGGTTTTGAGCGGGTGCTGATCACGACGCGCGATGCATCACTCAATATCGCGCTGTCGGCGGCGATCGAACCGGACGAGCCGGATGGTCATGCGTTGCAACCGCTGCCGGGCGCTACATGGCGACGTCGTCTGGCGCATCTGGCGCGCTATCGAGTAGACGAACTGTTTGTCCTCGACGGCAGCGATCCGTGGGTGTCGCGCGAGTTCTTTGGCGCTGAGCCTGCGCTGCGTGTTGACAGTGAGAGCTGGCTGCCGACCGATCTCGTGCTCGCCGTGCTGCACGGTGCGCATCGTGAACTGATCGGCACGATCGAACTTGCGGCCCCACGAAGCGGACGACGTCCATCGCCCACGATGTGTCGTGACCTCGGGACGCTGGCCCGGCACTTGGCGGCGCGCGTTGCCTACGATGCGCTGCACTCGCTGGCGCAACGACGCGCCGAACGGTTGCAGCGGCTGCAAGAAGCAGGTGCGGCGCTCGCACGATCGCTCGACGAGCCAGAGATCATGCGCGAACTGTGCCGTCAGGTGATGCGGGCCACGGGTGCTGACGGTGTCACGATCGCCTTGCCGGATCTCGACAACGATATCCTGTCTACAGCCATTCGCTCCGTGCGCGGGGTCGAGCGCGCGCGCGAGCCCGTTCGCCTTGGCGACGGCATCATCTCCGAAGTGGCACGCAGTGGTCGACCGGCACGGTATGGTGACCGCGATGCCGATCGTGCGCGCGAAAAGGCGGGGCTCGCGCCGCCACTAACCACGTCTGATGTCGTTGGCGACGATACACCGGCGTCGTCAGTGCTCGCCGTGCCGGTGCTCGCCGGCATTCAGCTCATCGGCGTACTGGCAGTGTTTGCCTGGACGCGCGAAGCCTTCAGCTCAGAAGACGAGGAGCTGCTGGCGACGATGGCATCGCAAGCAGCAACGGCGATTGCCAACGCACGACGGTACGCCGAGAGTGAACGTGAGCGTCGACAAACAGAAGCGCTGGCTGACGTGGCGCGCGCCGTTGGCGAATCGCTGCGACTGGGTGAAGTCTTGCGACTCATTCTGCGGCATGCGGTGGCGCTCCTCGGTGCGGAGGGCGCTTGCATCTCACTGCGCCAAGACGACTACCTGCATATCGTCGCCGCAGTAGGATCGGCGGATGTGCTGGCTGGTGTGCATGTGCCGGTGACGGGTAGTTTGCTCGGACGCGCCATCACAACGAATGAGCTCGTTGTCTCGAATGACGTGCAGAACGATCCTGCCGCGAGCCGCGCTGTACTGCGTCTGACGCCAATTCGGCGCGCGGTGATCGCACCGCTGATGACTGGCCGCGGGACCATTGGTGCAATTGCGGTCTTCAATCGCGATGCGGCATTTCTGGCCGACGACGCGCGCGTGTTGCAACGACTCGCCGATCACGTGGCCGTGGCGATTGTGAACGCGCGCCTGTTTGAAGAAGTAGAACGCGCGACTCGCGAATGGAAGGTCGCCTTTGACTCCATCGCCAGTGGCATGGTGGTCCTTGAGGAGAACCAGAGCGTGCGGCGGTGCAATGCGGCCGCTGCCGAACTCTGTGGGGTGTCCATCGCGAAACTGTTGGGCCAACCGTTTGCGCAGGCACTGCTCACCGGCAGTCCCGACGACGCGATCGTTGCGCTCACGGCTCTCATCACGCGTGCGATGAGTGAAGGTCGCGTGACGCGGCACGCGGTGAAGGACGTCGTGACCGGTCGACTGATTGAGCTGCTGGCGGCACCGCACCCCGACGGTGGATGTGTACTCACCTTCGATGATGTCACGCACGCGCACCAGCTGGCGGAACGGCACCAACGCGTGCTCGAAACAGTGACAGACGCGATTGTCATTACGGCCCTCGATGGTCGCATCGCGTTTGCCAACGCTGGCGCCCACGACCTCTTTGGACGCGGCGTGCTGGTGGGGCTCTCGTCTGCTGAGTTGACGACGCCGGAAACGCTCGGCGAAGTGCAGGCGCGCGAACGCCGGGCGCGCGATGGGCAGCCGCAGCAATACGAGTGTCAAGTGCTCCACGCGAGCGGCGCACGACGACTGGTGTCGATCACGGCGGCGCCGATGTTTGAGGTGGGCAGGATCACCGGCACCGTGGCCTGCTTGCGCGACGTGACCGAGCAACGATCGGCGGCGCTCGAGCTCTCACGCACGCGCGATCGCTACGCCCTGCTCGTCGAATCCGCGTTGGACGGCATTTGTACCTTCGACCTCCACGGTTGCTTCACGTCGGTCAACAGTGGCATGCAGACCGCATTCGACAGGACGGCGCCGGAGCTGATTGGGATACCGGCGACGGCGATTCTTGATGCGCGTGATCATGCTGGGGTGGCCGAACTGCTCACCGCGATACGGATGGGCACACCCTATCGCATGCAGGTTCACTACACGCGCCCAAGTGGCGCACTGCGGATCGGCGTGCTCACCACCACGCCGGTGCTGACCGATGGCGTGGTGACTGGTGGGCTTGGCATCGTGCGTGACACGACAGACGAAGAAATCTTGCGTGAGTCTACGGCGCAGCAGGCGCGGCTTGCGGCCGTTGGCCAGATGCTTGGCGGTGTGGCGAACGAACTCAATAATCCGCTGGCGAGTTTGCTGGCAGTCGCCGAACTCGGAGTGAGTTCTCCGACCCTTGGGGCGGCGGATCGTGAAGCCATCACACAGGTTCGCGATGAAGCACGCCGTGCGTCGAAGATTGTGTCGCAACTGCTGCACTCTACCAGCGAACAGAGCACGGATCGCGCGTTGGTCGACGTGAACCAGATCGTCGACGTGTCACTCGAATTGCATGGTTACAGCCTGCGCCGTCGCGGCATTGCGGTGACGACGTCACTGCACGATGCGCCGATGTCCGTGCAGGCGGATAGTGGACAGTTGCAGCAACTCCTGATCAACGTGTTGACGAACGCCGAGGATGCACTCGAAGGGTGGACTGTGCGCGCGAAATCCGCGTCAGTACGCGGGCTGAGGGCGATCGCGCTGTGCTTGAGGTGAGCGACACGGGCCCGGGAATTGCCGCCGCACACGTACATCGTGTCTTCGAACCGACGTACAGCTCGCACGCGGCACGCGGACGGCGCGGGTACGGCCTGACGATTTCGCGAGCGATTGCGCGCGCGCACGGCGGTGAGCTGGCGGCAACATCATCGAGCGCTGGGGGCGCGGCGTTCACCCTGATGCTGCCGGTTGTCTCGCAAGCGCCCGACCAGGACACCGCTGCGTCAGCGCCTGTCGCCGCGCGTTCGGCGTCGGCGTCCGTGTTGCTTGTGGAGAATGAACCGACGCTGCGGTCCGCCGTGGGCCGGTATCTCGAGAGCGCTGGATACGACGTACAGCTGGCATCTGGCGGCGAAGAGGCGTTGCGCAAGCTGGCGGTTCGCACCTACGACGCAGTGTTGCTCGATCTGCGCATGGACGATCTGCCTGGCGACGACGTCTATCGTGCACTGGAACAACGCGACCCTGCGCAGGCGGCGCGTGTATTGTTCATCACCGGCGACATGCACAGTGCAACGGCGTCCGAGTTTGTGCGAGCGACGGGGCGACCCGTGTTGCCAAAGCCGTTCCGGTTGGCCGACCTTGCGGCACGCGTCGCCGAGGTGGTGGCCCAGTCAGCGAGAACTACAACGTGACGGCGGACCTTGTATGAGTGACGTGCGGCTTACCGTGCGATCGGCGGTCGCTCCACTGCTTGGTGAGCCGCGTATCTCGTCGACGATGACCTCGCAGCTTGTCGCCGGCGAGGTTGTGCACGAGCTGACACGTGATGGCGATTGGCATCGTGTGCGCTGCGTTGACGGCTACGAGGGCTGGCTGCACACGGGATACCTGGAGCCATATCGCGGCGACGAAGACACATGGGCGTTGTCCCTAGGCTGTCTTGTGCGAGAGGCTGATGGCATTACGCGCGTTTTTCCGCTCGGGGCGCGCATTGCGCCGGAACGACAGTTGGTTGCTGGCGAGTGTTTGTCAGCCGCAGATCGCACAGTACGGTTCCCCACGAATGCATTGGCTGTCGCGCATTCGGCGGTCACTCTGTACTGCGGTGCGAGTTACCTCTGGGGAGGCGTGACGCCATGGGGATGCGACTGCTCGGGGTTGGTGCAACGCATCTTTCAGTTGCATGGTGTGACGTTGCCGCGTGACGCACGACAGCAGGCGGAGCTCGGCGTTCCTCTCGCGAGCGATGCGTCGACGCCGCACGCAGCGGCCGACTTGCTCTTCTTTTCTGATCGCGACGATGGACGCGTGACACACGTTGGTATTGCGCTCGGCGACGGCCGAATGGTGCATAGCGCACTAAGGCGTGGCGGTGTTGCGATTGAGCGGATGGACGATGCCGACGCGTATGTTGCACGGTTGCGCGCGCAGTACGTGGGCGTGCGACGGATGCTGTAGCAGGCGCTCCCATGCAGTAGTGCGCGGCGTCGCAGCCGTTCGTCAGCTCACCATAGCACGCGCAGCGCTGCAGTCGCGCGTGTCGTCGCTGTGGTTCGTCAGCTCACCATACACGCGCACCGCTGCAGTCGCGTGTGGCGCCGCTGTGGTTCGTCAGCTCACCATTTGTCCGGGCGCCGCCGGTACCGTTGGTGGTGCACCGCCGCGTACATGGAGCACCGATTCAGCGTGACGCACGCCGTCAATTTCCACCCGCATTGCGTAGTTGCCAACCACGTCGAGCGGCAGGTCGATCTGAATGATGACCGGCATGTCCATGTCTTCGGTTTGACCGGGAGTTGACGCGATCGCCAGCTCCGCGGTGGACGACCACAGTTCATTTCCGCGAGGATTGACCCAGCGGAGCGTCATTGGGTGCGTGCCGGCATCACTGGGGCGGCCCTTGAGGCGGATGACCAGTGTGGCGCGCGGGTGCAGGGCGGGGAACTGGCCCACGTGCACGGCGTCAAAAACGCCAAGCACATTGAGCTTCCCTTCCTGTGACAGATTAGCGGCGTCGGCGAAAAGCGCGAAGGAAACATGCATGCCGCAAAGTATACCAGAGTGCGGGCGCCTGTCTAACTTGCAGCATGACGTCTTCCGCGCCCTCACTCGCGACAACCGCGCCTTCGCGTCGCGCCGCATTTGGCCCCACCGATCTCGGCCTGATTCTCATGTCCGTGATCTGGGGGGTGAATTACAGTGTGGTCAAGACCGGGCTCAAGGACATGTCGCCGCTCACGTTCACCGGACTGCGGGTGACGTTGGCCGCGGTGGTGTTGTGGGTGATTGGCCTCTCGTTGCGCGAGGCGATGCCGTCGCGTCGTGACGTGTGGGCGTTGTTGGCCCTGGGCGTGATCGGCAACGGCTTCTACCAGTGCTTGTTCATCTTTGGGATGTCGCACACAAGAGCGGGCATTGCCTCACTCATTGTCGCGGCCAGCCCAGCATGGATTGCCATCGTGTCTCGCATCTTCGGTCGCGAACAACTCGCCACACGCGGGTGGTGGGGCATCGCGTTACAACTGGCGGGCGTAGCCTGCGTGGTTGGCAGTGCGAGCGCCGTCGAGTCAAGCGGTGACGCGCTGTTGGGTGCGGGGCTGATCGCCACCGGCAGCATTATGTGGGCCATCTTCAGTGTGCTCCTGCAACCGTACACCCAGCGCGCGCACCCGATACATCTCTCGGCGATCACGCTCAGCAGCGGTGCAATATTCGTATTGTTGTTTGCCGTGCCGGGCATGATGCAGCTTGACTGGGCGGCCATTAGCGTGCGCACCTGGGGCGCTGTGTTGTACGCCAGTATCGGCGCGCTGGTCATTGCGTACCTGTTGTTCTATCACGGCATCAAAGTGCTCGGCCCCACGCGAACGGCGATGTACGGCAACCTGCAACCAATCATTGCGCTCGCTGTTGCCGCAGTGATGCTCGCCGAGCGACCGACGGGATGGCAACTGCTTGGTGCGACGCTGATCATGGGCGGCTTGGTGATCTCACGAACGGCTGCGGTGCAGGACGCACCAATGGTGGCGCGCGCGCGTGTCCAACGGTGAAGCTTGTTCTGTTCGACATCGACGGTACACTGCTGCGCACGGATGGCGCCGGACGGCGCGCCATGGAGGTCGCACTCCAGACGCTTTTTGGCACGACGGGAGATCCCACGTATCGCTACGACGGGAAGACCGACCGGCAGATTGCGCGTGAAGAATTGCGCGCGGCGGGAGTCGATGACGCGGTCATCACGGCGCGGATGGACGACTTGCTTGACCTTTACGTGCAACGCCTGGTTGACGAATTCTCCGCCGATGCAGCGGCGGCGCGCCTCTGCGCTGGCGTGCCGACGTTGCTCGACGCCCTCGAACGCGAGCCGAACGTGATCCTCGGACTGCTGACGGGCAACATTGAGCGTGGT
>JAYSVL010000414.1:0-1545 GCA_043718595.1 Gemmatimonadaceae bacterium | reverse complement strand
GCGAATTTCGCGAAAACGACGCGAATTGTGAATTGCACCGAGCCGATTCGCGCGTTTTCGCGTGATTCGCGGCCCGCTGTTCGTTGTGGTTGTTGTTGCTTGATTCACAACGCTCACTCCCTTTCTCCCGTTCGCGGCCCAACAAACACGTCCCCATCGAGCACGCGCACTAGAAACGTCTCCAGTGGATCCGTCGCCGGACCTTGCACTACCGCGCCCGTCCGCACATCGAACTGTGCCCCATGCCACGGACACTCAAGGATTCGCGGCGCAACGACGTCGCCGCTGGAGAGTGCGAAGTCGCGGTGCGGGCAGCGGTCTAATACGGCATACGCATCGTTGCCGTCGCGCACCACACACAACCGCGTGCCGTTAGCAAGCGTGGCCGCGAGCGGAAATCCGTCCTCAATGTCCGCGAGACGCGAGACGAACACAAAGGCGTCGGTCACTCCGTGCTCACCGTAGACGCCACCATCGGATCGCTGGCCAAGGCCGCCTTGAGCGTGTGCCACGGCAGCGAAGCACATTTCACGCGCACCGGGAATCGTGAAACGCCTGAGAAGACCACGAGCTGGCCGAGGTCGGCGCCGCCGTTCGCGTCCTGCCCAAGCACGAGTGCGTGAAAGCGCGCAAACAAGTGTTCCGCTTCGGCGCGCGTTTTGCCTTTTACCGCGCTCGTCATCAACGACGCCGACGCGCGAGAGATCGCACACCCGTGACCCGAAAACTTGATGTCGGCAATCACGTCATCGTCCAGATGCAACGAGACCAACACCTGATCACCACACAACGGGTTCTTCCCCTCAGACACACGATTCGCGTCATCGGCCGCACCAAAGTTTCGCGGCTTGCGATTGTGGTCGAGGATGACCGACTGATAGAGCTCCTGCAAGTCAGACATGTGGCGGACCGGTGCGCGGCGAGGTTACGCGGGCTCGCCCGTGAAGAGCGCCAGCGTCAGCCGCTCCAGTTCGTCCTTGACGCTTTCGTTCTCGAGCGTCTCGAGTACATCGGCCGCGAACGCGTACATGAGCAACTGCTTGGCCAGCACACTCCCCACACCACGACTCTTGAGATAGAACAGCGACGTCTCGTCCATCCGGCCAACGGTCGCTCCGTGTGTGCACTTCACGTCGTCGGCGTAGATCTCCAGCTGCGGCTTGGTGTCAATCTGCGCGTTGGCGCTGAGTAGCAGAGTGTTGTTGGTCTGCTTGCCGTCCGTTTTCTGGGCGGCGGGATGCACATAGACCTTGCCGTTGAACACGCCGTGCGACGCACCATCCAACAGCCCTTTATACATCTCTCGGCTAAAACAATTCGGCGCCACGTGCTCAACGCGTGTCTGATGATCGCCGTGCTGATGCCCGTCCAGCATGTACAAACCGTTGAGGGTCGTGCCGCACCCGTCGCCCGCAAGTACCGTATAAACGTTTGACCGCGAGAGCCGCGCGCCGGTCTGATACGAGAACTGCAGGAAGTGACTGTCGCGCCCCTGCCGCGCTTCAATCGTGCCGACGTGTAGTGCCGATAGCGACTCGCGCTGGA
>JAYSVL010000413.1:0-4450 GCA_043718595.1 Gemmatimonadaceae bacterium | reverse complement strand
TCGTCACGGCGCACAACATCGTGGACCCCACGACATCTACTCCGCGCGCCACAGCTGAGGTGTCGGTGGTGGGTCGAGTATTTGTTGACCGCAACGGGAACGGTCGCGCCGACGCCGGCGAACGAGGCGTGCGCGGCGTGGCCGTGTCGGATCAGGAGAACGTAGTGGTGACGTCTGACGACGGCCGTTTCACAATGCGCAACGTTGGTGGTGACCAAATAGTCTTCGTCAGTGTGCCCGACGGATACGTGGCTCGCACGCCGTTCTATCGCGCGATTTCGCGTACGTCGGGCACGGATACCGTCGATTTCGCACTGGGGCCGGCGCCGCGCTCGGCGACGGTGACATTCGTTCACGCGTCCGATACGCACATCGCTGAGGCCTCGCGACCGCGCACCGATCGCCTGCGGGCGTTGATCGATTCCATTCGTCCGTCGTTTGTGCTGATCACTGGTGACTTGGTGCGCGACGCGCTCCGCGTCAGTGAAGGCGAGGCGACTGGGTACTACGAGTTGTTTACGCGCGAGATTGCCAAGGTGGCACGACCGGTGTGGACGGTGCCCGGGAATCACGAGATCTTTGGCATTGAGCGCGACAAGTCGGGTGTACTCGCCGATCATCCGCTCTACGGGCGCGCCATGTACCACAAGTTTCGCGGTCCTGACTACTACTCGTTCAACGCTGGTGGTGTGCACTTTGTCGGCCTCAACACGGTCGACATTGACGACACCCGCTACTACGGTCACGTGGACAGTGTGCAGCTGGCATGGCTGGCACGCGATGTAGCCGTACTGCTGCCATCCACGCCGGTCGTCACGTTCAATCACATTCCGTTCTTCTCGTCATCAGAAAGTATGCGCGGCTATTCCGACGCGCCACCCGCGCCATCTGTGATCACCGTGAACGGGAAAGCACAGTTTCGGCACACGGTATCGAACGCTGCCGAGGTGCTGGCAGTGCTGCGTGAACACGCGTATCCGCTCGCGCTCGCGGGCCACGTACACGTGCGCGAACTGCTGCGTTACGCAGGCATCGCCACGCGCTTTGAGCAGGCGGCAGCGGTTGTGGCGCCGACGCCCGGCGCCGGTGTCACGTTCACGTCAGGCATCACCGTCTACCACATCACGGCTGGCCGCATTGATGAGGGCCGATTTGTGCCGCTCGGGCTGGATCCGCCGCCGTCGCCCTGATTGGCGACGGATAACAACGGACAACCTGCAATTTTCGTGGGATATGAACGGATACGAACTGAGGGGGACGGATACTGCAACAGCAAAGTCAACGGACTTGCTGTCACAGCTCCATCAGCAACCTGTTCTTTGAAGTTGTTGTATCCGTCTTGATCAGCTCCTATCTGTTGCTATCCCACGAAAATTGCAGTTTATCCGTTGTTATCCAACCAAACCAGTTTGTGATGCAGAAAGTCGGCCACGGAAGCGCACAGCTGGCCCATAGTGCGCCGTTGAGCGTCGACGCGCGCCCGACTGGGCTTGCTGCGAACTCCAGCACGCCACCGGACAGAACTCTCGCCGCTGCAAGCTACGCGAGATTGTCACTCAAACGTCAGCGTTCGCCGCCGATGACGTCATTTTCGGCGGAAAAACGTCGCACATCACTGTGCATCTACCGCAATCGAACGACACACGTGAAACAAATTGCCAACACGAGTGCGCATGCGACGTCGAATTCGCGCAGAAAAGCGCTGCAATCAAGCACGTCTTGTCGCAAAGAAGTGCTCCACGACATGTGTAGGATGACATTGCGCTGACGGGTCAAGCGCATGATGCCAACTCACCGTTGGTCGTTCATCACATCGATGCGGAGTTGACGATGCACTACAGATGCAGTGCTGGCAGGAAAAATGCGGGGGGGGGGATCGCTCGTAGAGCATGACGGCGTAGTGAACCACCTGCGACGCGCATACGCGCGCACAGTCCGGTCGTGTGCGCGAGTCCTCACCATGCTGGCACTCGCAGGAGGGCCGATCGCCGTTGCTGCCTGCGCAGATGTGTCTACGGCTCCCACACCAGCGGCGTCCGCGACGACGCCGACATTGCGGAAAGGCTTCTGGGTGTGCCCGTGGGGATTCAATAGCAGTGGCCCGTGTGATAACCCGGAATTCTGTATGGACGGGACCTCGTCCTCTGGCGCATTTTGCTCTGGACAGGCTCCGTGCGTTCTCGGTTGCGACGGAGGAAGCAGCGGAGGCGGCGGGGGCTATTATCCCACTCTGCATTACGACCACATCGTCACACCGGGCGAGGCCTTTCCAGGATACGACAACGACTTTTACGCGCCGGAACGGATCAACGCATTCGGCTACATCCTCAAGAACGTGTACAAGCATAGTCCCGAATTCATCCTCGACTACACTTGCCAGTTCGGCGATCTTCACTTCTTCCACATCACAGATGGAATCTTCAATCGCAACAACTGGGGCGTTTCGGACTTGGGGTCGCAAGGTTGGCGCGCGAACTATCGTCTCGCTATTGCTCCTTTCATCACCCAAATTCGCGCAAGGACTCCCGGCGAGACCCTGGAATGGGTCACTCGGATCCCAATCCAGCTTAAGCTCACGCCAATTCTCGGAAATCCCAGCGAAGTTGTTTCCACTACGTTCAAACAAGTCGGGTCAATCCATGGAAGCTTCATCGGGATCCACTATCGCTGATTCCTACTATTTCACAGTTCACGATCTCGCGAGGGCTTTTGCGCCAATCACGGGCGCCGATGAAGCGGAGGCATGGGCGCGTGCTTGGGCGACGGAGTTTGCCGACTGTGTGAGTGGCGACCGTATTGTCGCGCTGCCGCCTTCATACCGGGCCAAGCGATTGGACGAGCGAGACGTGCCCTGCGAACTCGCTCGCGGTGCACATGCTGCTCAGGGCCTGAATCCGCTCTACGAACCACGGCTGCTTCGGTTCGCTCCGGGAACGTTGACCCTGGTGGCCGCCGCGAACTCAGAGGTAAGGAAACGATTCGATCGCCTCAAGATTCCGTATGGCTGGGCGACCATCGACGATCCTGTCAAATGGAAACAGCTCGTCGAGTTTCTGAAGAATCCGTAATGCACAAACCCCATCGGCGCGTTTTGCCGGTGGGGTTTGCTTTGCCAGGGTTCGCGAACCAGCTACGGCCCTTTCGGTTTCGCCTCGAGCGGACGCACCGTGGGATACGTAATGCCGAGCTGTTCGAGATACGTTTTGAACTTGGTCGGGTCGTAGTAGTACTTCTTCATCTCGGGCAGAAAGCGCTGCATGATCAGCGCGTTCAGTTCGATCGGCGGCATATCGGTCGGCCGAATGAATGGCTGGTACTTCACGTCTTTCGTTTGCACGTCCTTGAAGTACGTCCACGCATCGGCCACGACTTTCGGTGTCATGAAGATGTCGAGCATGGTGAGCGCCTGTACTTTTGCTCCGGCCAGCGCGCCCTTGTGCGCAATGGGCGTGGCCATGGAGATGGCGTTCGCCCAGTTGTGCCCCGGCAGTCCGGGAATGTTTGACGGGTAACGGAGTGTGATCGTCGGCATGTTCCATGACACGTCACCAATGTCATCGGATCCGCCACCCATCCAGTTTTGCGGTGTCTCGGCGCCACGTAACTGTTTGTTGACCTGCATCTCCAGTCCAAAGTCGGGCGAGCCAAGCTCTTTCTGAATGCCTTTGGCGAGCGTCTGATCTTTGTCGTCCCACACCGGCATGCCCACCGTCTGCACGTTCGCGTGCATCGCTTCCGCGATCGGCTTGCTAAAGTGCCCACTCCAGCCAGAGCCGAGAATACGAATGGTGTCGAGTTTGGTATCGGTCATCATCGCGGCACCTTCGGCGACCTTCTTGCCGATCTCGAACAGCGCCATCGTGCGCGGATAATCCTGTTCGCGGAAGTAGAACCAGATGCTCGCGGTGCTTGGCACCACGTTGGGCTGATCACCGCCATCCTTGATCACGTAGTGCGATCGCTGCTGCAAGCGCACGTGCTCGCGACGATACTCCCATCCCTGTCCCATCAACATTGCGGCATCAAGCGCACTTTGTCCGCGCCACGGTGCACCGGCCGCGTGCGCGCTCGAACCCTTGAACTTGAATTCGGCGGAAATGAGTGCGCTCGATCCGCTCGCGCCCCAGGACACGCCGAGGTCGTTGCCAACATGCGTGAACAACGTCACGTCGGTGTTCTTGAAGACGCCGGCGCGAACGAGAAAGGCTTTGCCGGCCATCTGTTCTTCGGCGATACCGGGCCAAAGCATAATGGTCCCCGGAATTTTGTCGCGCAGCATGAGTTGTTTCACGACGATCGCGGCGACGACATTCACCGCCTGCCCGGAGTTGTGCCCTTCACCGTGACCTGGTGCACCACCAATCATCGGATCTTTGTAGCCAACTCCCGGTTTCTGTCCCGCTTGCGGAATGCCATCAACATCGGAGCCGAGTGACACTTC
Organism: Gemmatimonadaceae bacterium; assembly: GCA_043718595.1. Lineage (GTDB taxonomy): Bacteria > Gemmatimonadota > Gemmatimonadetes > Gemmatimonadales > Gemmatimonadaceae > Gemmatimonas. Next base: position 9 of record JAYSVL010000413.1, on the reverse strand, counting down.
GGGTTTGCC
>JAYSVL010000412.1:0-4450 GCA_043718595.1 Gemmatimonadaceae bacterium | reverse complement strand
CGTCGGTCGCGGTCATAACCGACGAGTGCAGCGGGGCAGTGCGACACTGCACGCCGAGATGGATTGTCTGGAGAACGCTGGCCGTCTGACGGCTGCGGACTACGCACGCTCGACTCTCTATTCGACGCTCTCGCCATGCGACATGTGTAGCGGTGCCGCGTTGCTCTACGCGATTCCGCGCATCATCATCGGCGAAAACCGGACGTTCCAGGGCCCGGAGGACTACCTGCGTGTGCGCGGGGCCTCCGTCACAGTTGTCGACGACCCGCGCTGCGTTGCCCTGATGCGGGAGTTCATCGCCGCCCATCCCGATCTCTGGAATGAGGACATCGGGGTGTAGGTCACGCGGAGGCGCGGAGACGCGGTGGACTGCGGGCGGTGCCACCATCTTGCATTGCTGCGTTTCGCGGACGCATGTTGCGGTATGAAATATGCCGAAATTCGCAACTACGTCGGCGACCGCTTCGTGTCCGCCGATTTGCCGACGCTCGACGTCTACGATCCACGTCACGGGCACGTCATCTCGCGCGTACCGATGTCGTCGGCGCGCGAAGTCGACAACGCCGTGACTGTCGCGCGGGCCGCGTTCCCTGCGTGGGCTGCGACGCCGATCAAGGAGCGCGTGCAGGTGTTCTATCGGTACAAGGCGCTGCTCGAACAGCACATCGACGAACTGTCGGCCCTTGTCAGTGAAGAGAACGGCAAGATCGCCAGTGAAGCGCGGGCCGAGGTGCTCAAGTCGGCCGAGCTGTCGGAGTTTGCCTGCTCACTGCCGCAGATTGCGTCCGGTGAAGTGATGGAAGTAAGTCGGGGCGTTGAGTGTCGGGTGGAACGATTTCCCGTGGGCGTTGTCGCGTCGATTACGCCGTTCAATTTTCCGAACATGGTCCCCAATTGGACCATCCCGAACGCCATCGCGCTGGGCAACTGTCTCATTCTCAAGCCGTCCGAACTCGTGCCGTTGTCCGCCGGCCGAATCGCCGAGTTGTTGCGTGATGCTGGCTTGCCGCCCGGGGTGCTGCAAGTGGTGCATGGTGGCAAGGACACGGTCGAAGCGGTATGCGATCATCCAGATATTGCGGCTGTTTCGTTCGTGGGTTCTACCAAGGTCGCGAAGATCGTGTATCGGCGTGCCACGTCAATGCTTAAACGGTGTCTCGCCCTCGGCGGCGCGAAGAACCATCTCATCGTCATGCCTGACGCCGATCGTGAGATGGCATCGAGCAACATCATTGCGTCCATGTCTGGTTGCGCGGGGCAGCGTTGCATGGCCGCGTCGGTGATGGTGGCCGTGTCGTCGACCGATCATATCATCGCGCGCATGGTCGATCATGCGAAGGCGATGGTGATGGGTCGCGACCTCGGACCGGTGATTTCGATGGCGGCGAAAGAGCGCATCACGCGCTACATCGACGAAGCTGAGGCGCTTGGCGCGACGATTCTCGTCGACGGACGACGCACAACAGTACCCGGGCACGAAGGCGGCTACTACGTGGGCCCGACGATCATCGATCACGTGCGACCGGATATGAAGATCGCGCAGGAAGAAGTGTTTGGTCCGGTGCTCGCCATTGTGCGCGCGAAGGATGTGCACGAAGCGCTGGCCATCGAGAATGCGTCGCCGTACGGCAATGCGGCATCGGTATTCACGGAAAGTGGCAGTGTGGCCCGCTACGTGATGGAGCACGCGAGTGCCGGGATGGTTGGTGTGAACGTTGGTGTGCCGGTGCCCCGTGAGCCGTTCTCATTTGGCGGTTGGAACGAGTCCAAGTTTGGAGTCGGCGACATCACCGGTCGCGGATCGATCGAGTTCTGGACGCAGTCGAAAAAGATGACAACGAAATGGAATCGCGAGGCCGGAACGAACTGGATGAGTTGACGACTCTCACGGAGCCACACCATGCCCAATCGCACGATCGAGTTTACCGGCATCACGTTCGACAATCCGTTCCTGCTGTCGTCGGCGCCGCCGACGGAGTCGGAAGCCAACATTCTGCGCGCGTTCGACGCGGGTTGGGGCGGCGTTGTCGTCAAGACCATCGGACTGCATCCGGTCGTCAACGTTGTGGGCGCAAAAACAAAGTTCCAGCGCACGACGGTTGACGACAACGCGGTGTCGATGAAGAAACGAGCCGGTGCGGCGTTACACAGCTCGTGGAACTGGGAACTGATCTCCGACAAACCGCTCGACTGGTGGGTGCCGCGCATCGAGCGCATCAAGGCCGCCTATCCGTCGCGAGTGGTGATCGCGTCGATCATGGCCGGTTCGGGCAGCGACAAGGAACTTCGCGCCTGGCAGACACTCGTGCGGGCCGTGCAGGAAGCAGGTGCCGACGGTATTGAGTGCAACTTCTCCTGTCCGCACATGGACCGAAAGGACATGGGGTCGAACATCGGCAAAGACGATGAGCTCTGCTCCGTGGTGACCGAAGCCGTAAAGGCGGTGGCGACGATCCCCGTGTGGACCAAACTCACACCGGCGACCCAGGACATCGTCGCTGAAGCAGGCGCCTGCTTCCGCGGTGGTGCCGATGCCATTGTGTCGTCCAACACGTTTCCGTCGCTGCCGCTGATCGATCCGGAGACACTCGAATTCGAAATTCACGTCGACGGGAAAGTGTCGACGGGCGGCATGGGCGGACCAGCTATTCTCCCGATGTCACTGGCGAACATGGCGCGTATGAATCAGGCGTTTCCCGACAAGTCGTTCTCGGGGATTGGTGGCGTGTCCGACTTCTCGCAAGCCCTGTCGTACTTCCTGCTGGGATGCGGCACGGTGCAAGTGTGCACCGCGGCGATGCTTGATCATGCCGTTGGCCCGAACGTTATCAAGCGACTGCTCGCCGGCCTCGATGAGTTTCTCGAGAAACACGCCGCCCACGGCTGGCACTGCATCGAAGATTTCCGCGGCGCGCGTCGTGATCGTGTGGTGTTGCAATCGCAAATTCGCCGTCCGGATGGCGATGCGTATCAGGGAGGCGAAGTGGTTGAGGGCTACGCGACGCCAGAAAGCGCGGTCGTCACGTCCTGAGATTTCTTTCGGAGCGACACACCATGACATTCGACAGCGTCATTACCGGCGGCAATATCGTCACGCCGTCGGGCTCGTTCATCGGCGACATTGGGATCGTTGGTGAACACATCGCCGCGCTCGCCCAGGAGCTCGATCGCGGTGGCGCGCGCGTCATTGACGCCACTGGCCATCACGTGATCCCGGGCGTGCTCGACGTGCATGTGCATCTCGAGTTGCCGTTTTGCGGCACCGTATCGGCGGATGACTACCGCTCGGGCACGCGCGCGGCAGCACGCGGTGGTGTCACGACGGTCATCGACTTTGCCATTCCACCGGCAGGTGGCTCGCTCAGCGACGCGGCTGATATCTGGATGGCGAAAGCCCGGGACAAGTCGCTGATCGACTACACGTTCCACATCTGCATAACGAAGTGGCTTGAACAGCGCGACCAGATCGCCGGCATGGTGGCGCGTGGCTTCACGACGTTCAAAGAGTTCATGATCTATGAGTCGGAGGGATGGCAGTCCGACGACCGCGCGCTCTTCGGCACCCTGGAACAAATGCGCGAACACGGCGCCATGCTGCTCGTACACGCAGAGTCGGCGCGCGTACTCGACGAACTGATCGCGCGTCATCATACGCCCGCGCTGATGCAGCAGTACGGTGCGCGGCTCCACGCGATGACTCGCCCCAACTTCATCGAGTCGGAAGCCATTCAGCGCGTCGTGCAGTGGAGCGAAGTGACCGGTGGACAGCTCTACATCGTGCACATGTCAACCGCCGAAGGCACCGACATTGTTCGCGCCGCACAAGCCCGCGGCGTACCGGTGCTCGCCGAAACGTGCGTGCAATATCTCGTACTGGACGATTCGGTCTTCGCACGCCCCGATGGACATCTCTTCGCCTGCTGTCCGCAACTCAAACAACCCAAAGACTCGGCGCGGCTCTGGGACGGGCTGCGCAGCGGGGAAGTGTCGGTCATCTCTACGGATACGTGCACATTTACGCGCGAACAGAAAGCCATGTGGAATGGTGACTGGACAAAGATCCCCATGGGCATGCCAGGTCTTGAGACGCTCTTGCCACTGACGTACACACGTGGCGTGCTGGAGGGGCGCCTGTCGCTCGAGGAGATGTGTCTCAAGCTGAGCACGAATCCAGCACGCATCATGGGGCTCGGCGCGCGCAAGGGCGCCATTCGCGTCGGTGCCGATGCCGACATCGCCATCATTCACCCCACGCGCACGCACACGGTGTCGCCTGCAACGCTTGAAACGAACGCCGACTGGTCTCCGTTTGACGGCTGGGAGCTGGCGGGTTTCTCGCGCACGACAGTGTCGCGCGGTGATGTCATCGTGGACGATTACAAGGTGGTTGGCCGAGCGGGCCGCGGGCGATGGTTGCCACGCACGCGCGCCGGGTTGCAAGGATTGCGAC
>JAYSVL010000411.1:0-14496 GCA_043718595.1 Gemmatimonadaceae bacterium | reverse complement strand
GAAGTCTTCCAGATCCATCCCCTCCTTGCGGACCTTTTTCTCCAGCTTCTTCGCCTCATCGGCGTCAAACGACTCCTGTGCTTTCTCAACGAGCGAGAGGATGTCGCCCATCTGCAGAATGCGACCAGCCATGCGCTCGGGATGAAACTCCTCCAGCGCGTCCACCTTCTCGCCGACACCGATGTACTTAATTGGCTTCTTGATGACACCGTAGATGGAGAGCGCGGCACCGCCACGCGCGTCGCCATCGAGCTTGGTGAGGATGACACCGGTGACGTTGAGCGCCTCGTCAAATCCCTGCGCGATCTTGACGGCTTCCTGACCCGTCATGCCGTCGGCGACTAGCAGAATCTCGTCCGGCTTGATCGCCGCTTTCAGTCGCTTGAGTTCGTCCATCATGCCGACGTCGATCTGCAGGCGGCCGGCGGTATCGATGATCACCACGCGCTCGCGGGCGCGCATGCCCTGATCTATGCCCGCTTTCGCGATCTTGACGACGTCGGTCGTGGTGCGATCGGCGTACACCGGAACGCTTAACTGCTGCCCAAGCGTCTCGAGCTGATCGATCGCCGCTGGCCGATACACGTCGGCGGCCACCAGTCGCGTGGTCTTGCCCTCGGCCGTCAACCGACGCGCCAACTTGGCAGCGGTCGTCGTCTTTCCTGACCCTTGCAAGCCAACCATCATCACAATCGTTGGCGGGACGGTGCTGATCTTGAGGCCTTCGCGCCGCTCGCCGAGCATCGACGTCAGCTCGTCATGGACGATCTTGACCAGTTGCTGCGTTGGCTGCACCGACTTGATGAGCAATACGCCAACGGCCTTCTTCTCGACGCGTTCCAGGAACTCGCGCGTCAGCGAGAAATTCACATCCGCTTCAAGCAGCACGCGACGGACTTCGCGCAGGCCGTCCTTGATATCCGCTTCGGTGAGAATGCCACGCCCTCGCAACTTTGCGAAGACGTTCCCGAGTTTGTCTGAGAGTTCATCGAACATGGGCGAACGCTAGCGCCTCGGCAGCGGCCCAACAACGGGGCTACATTACACGCTCAGTCATGCCCGTGAGACGATGCTGTCCGTTGACTGCACCTGACTACTCCTGATCCCGGCCTGTGTCGCGACCCTCCACGCGCTTTCCGTCGATCCCGATGCCCCGCGGCCAGCGCAAGGAAGAAATCCTTCGCGCAGAACTGCCGCCTACATTGCCGTTGATGGCGTTGCGTTCGACCATCGTCTATCCACTCGGCACGATTGCCGTGCAGATGGGCGCTCCAGAAAACTTGGCCCTGCTGCGCGCGCACGAGGAATCGGGACTGGTCGTCGCGCTCGTCGTCGCGTCCAGTGACAACGAAGATGCGATTGATCCGCACCACTTCGTTGGCCGGGTCGGCGTCGCCGCGCGTGTGCACGAGCGTATCAACCTGCCGGGCGAAACCGTGCAGATCACGCTGCAGGGCCTGCGTCGCATCACCATCGACGCGATCGAACAGGTGGAGCCGTTCTCAATCGCGCGCGTACAGGGCGCCCGGGAAACGCCACCCGATCCCAACGAACTCGACGAACTTGTCGCGCGCACCGTTGCCGCTGCCGAAACGCTTGCCGAGTTGGTGGATCGTATTCCGAGCGAAGTGCCGCAGATTCTCAAGATGAACGTGTCGGACCCGGGGCGGTTTGCCGACCTCGCGGCAACGAACATGAACTTGCGCATCGCCGACAAGGAGGAAGTGCTGCAGCGCCTCGACATCGGTCAGCGCATTCGGTTCATCTTGTCGCGTCTGGAGCGCGAAGTGGCACGCGCCCGCGTGATGGAAGACGTGAAGAAACAAACCGAGATCAAGATCGAACAGCACCAGCGCGACTTCTATCTGCGGCAGCAACTGCGCGCGATTCAGTCGGAGCTTGGCGAAACTGATCCGAACGAAAAAGACTCGGTTGAGTTGTTGCGTCGCATTGAAGAAGCAAACCTGCCGGAAAAAGTGTTGAACGAAGCGCGCCGCGAGACGGAACGCTTGCGCATGTTGTCGCCGGCGAGCAGCGAGTATCAGGTGCTCCGTACGTATCTCGACTGGGTGCTCGCGCTGCCGTGGCATACACGCACAGCGGACGACCAGAGTATCACGTTGTCGAAGGTGGACACCGCACTTGGTGATCGACACTACGGGCTTGATGAAGCCAAGGAGCGCATCCTCGAGTACCTGGCAGTGCGCAAGTTGCGTGGCGGCGATCCAACCGGTCCCATTTTGTGCTTTGTTGGACCGCCGGGCACCGGCAAGACGTCACTTGGTGAAGCGATTGCGAACGCGATCGGTCGCGAGTTCTATCGCATCTCCGTGGGTGGCGTGCGTGATGAGGCGGAGATTCGCGGGCACCGGCGCACGTATGTGGGCGCGATGCCGGGGCTGCTTATTCAGGCACTCCGCCGAGTGGCCGTGTGTGATCCGGTCATCATGATTGACGAGATCGACAAGATGACGTCTGGTTCGTCCGGCGACCCGACGGCGGCGATGCTCGAAGTGCTGGACCCGTCGCAAAACTCAAGCTTTGTTGATCACTATCTCAACTTGCCGTACGATCTGTCGAGTGTGCTGTTCATCTGTACCGCGAACAACCTGTTCGATATTCCCGGTCCGTTGCGCGATCGTCTGGAAGTGATTCAGATCGCTGGCTACACGATCGAAGAGAAGGTGGAGATTGCGCAGCGGTACATTCTGCCGCGACTGCTTGAAGAACACGGCCTGACGACGGCGGACATTCAGATCGAGGAAGGCGTGCTTGGTTTTGTCACGAGTCGCTATTCGCGAGAGGCGGGCCTCCGTACACTCGAACGCTCGCTGGCGTCATTGTTGCGCAAGCGCGCGCGTGCCAAAGCTGATGGCGACGAGGGGAGCTGGGACTTTTCCGTCGAGCGTGTGGAAGAGATTCTTGGTGCGCCGCGTTTCGCGATGGAAGCGGCAGAGATGGAGCCCGAGATCGGCGCGGTGACGGGTTTGGCGTGGACGTCAACGGGCGGTGACCTGCTGACCATCGAAGCGTTACGCATGGTGGGCAGTGGCAAGCTCACCGTCACCGGACAGTTGGGTGACGTCATGCGCGAATCCGTCGACGCCGCCTACTCGTTCGTGCGGTCGCGCGCGTCGGCACTCGGCATTGTCGACGCGGAATTCAACGAGGCCGACTTGCATCTGCATTTCCCAGCGGGCGCCATTCCCAAAGACGGACCATCGGCTGGCATTGCAGTGACGCTCGCGTTGGCGAGTGTGATGTCACGTCGACCCGTGCGACGCGACCTCGCATTGACTGGCGAAGTCACGTTGCGTGGCAAGGTGCTGGAGGTCGGCGGTGTGAAGGAGAAAGTACTCGCCGCGTATCGCGCTGGCTTGCGCGAAGTGATCCTGCCCAAAGGCAACGAGAAGGACTTGCGCGACGTGCCGCAGGAAGTGCGCACCAAGATGGCCTTCACCTTTGCGGCAACGATGGATGAGGTCTTTCACCTCGCGCTGCTGCCACCCGCAGGAACGCAAGCGGCGGACAGCACACGCGCCAACGGTGAGGCGGTGGGCTCGGCGGACCCTGCCGATTTGCCGTCGCGCGGCCGACGACCGGTCGGCCAGCGGATGAACGCGGCGCGGGTGGGGCGCGACGGGCGACGTTAGGTGGACTCACGGCCAACTTCCCGAAGCTTGAGGGACCAAGCCGCATAATGCGTGCCCTGAAGCTCCTGCTCGCCATCAACGGGGCTGTCTTCCTCTGGCGCGGGTTCCTCGACATCGTCCAGCCGACCGACTTCTACCTCGAGTCCAACGCGCCCAAGTACGCGCTGGATGCCGTCCGCATCATCGGGATCACGTACCTGACGGTTGGTCTCATCCAACTGGGCATGTGGCGGGTCACGGACCGGCTCGCGGTCCGGGTCGTCGCCGGAGCCTCGCTCCTCTTCGGCGCTGCCGTCGCGGTTCAGGCGGCGACCCAGGGCTCCGGCTCGGCGGACGCCTTCCACCGCCTAGCCCCCGGTCCGGCCCTTGAGAACGCGCTCGTCGCCCTGTTGTACGCCGTGCTCCTCTACCGGGAGAGCCGGAGCACATTGCGCTCTGTCGCAACTTTTCCCACAGCATCGTAGGTCAGAAGCGGGTGGCAATCACGTGTAACAGGACACCGACGAGCCCACCAACGATGGTACCGTTGATGCGAATGAACTGCAGGTCGCGACCGATCTGCAGTTCAATCTTTCGTGACGTCGCATTTGCGTCCCACGCGGCGACGGTAGTGGCAATGAGTTTGGCGACTTCTTCACGCGCTTGCTCGACCGCGAACGTGACAAGTTCGACGACCCATCCGTCCACTTTGTCTGACAGCTCCGGGTCTTCCAACACCTTCCGTCCAAGCCCGCTAAGCCAGCGCTCAAGTTGATCCGGCTCTGCCGCCGTGTCGCTGGCCAATCGCTCCGCATAAGTGGTCACGCGTTGCTTCACATCATCCCACACGGTGCGCGAAAAGTCGCCGACTGCGGGATGCGCGAGCAGCTCCAGCTTAATCTGCTCGGCCTTGGCGATCACCTCCGGATTGCTGCGTAGCGAATCAACAAACCGATCTACGGCGTCATCATAGCGCTGGCGCAGCGGATGCTCGGGGTCGGCGGCAACCGCGACCAGCGTTTTCTCGACGCCGCTGACGATCTTGTCGCCAAGCCGATCTTCCACCGCGCCTGGCACCCACCACGGACTTTCGGCGCGGATCCGATCGCGAATGACGGTCTGATTTTCTTCCAGAAAGCGTGCTGCCAGGCGCAACGCATCATCCAGGAGCGCCTGATGTCGACCGCCAACGGTCAGGAGTTCAAGCACGCGCGCGACCATCGGCGCCACCTGGGCCGACCGCAGACGCGATACAATGCTGCGGTCGACGAGTTCCTGCACGTCGTCGTTGCGCATGACACCGGCGGCGCCGCTTAAGCCTCGCGCAACATGACGCGCCAGTGTGCGGCTGTGCGCCGGATCAGCCAGCCACGTTGCCGCGCGTGCACCGAGGGCCATCGCCTGCAGCTTGCTAGCAACAACGTCGCGCGCGAGGAAGTTGCGTTGCACGAAATTGCCCAGCGCGTTGCCAATGCGATCTTTGCGCGACGCGACGATGGCCGTGTGCGGGATTGGAATTCCGAGCGGATGACGGAAAAGTGCCGTGACGGCAAACCAGTCCGCGATGCCGCCTACCATCGCGGCTTCGGCGAAGGCACGCACGTAGCCCAACCATGGGTAGCGCGCCTCATAGATTCGCGCCGCGACGAACACGATGGCCACACACACGAGCATCGCCGTCGCAACACGCTTCATGCGTACCAGACGGACGCGTTTGATCTCGTCGTCTGCCGTGAGCAACAGTGCTGGCGGAGCGGAAACCGGACCCACGATGCGCCTAGTTGGACAGAGTGATACGCGCGGTGTTGACCAGCGCCGCCGCCGCCTTCGTGGGCGCGTCAACAACGTAGACGACTGGTCGTCCGCCGATCTGCTCCAGTCGAACGGTCACCGAGCGTGCGCCGCGCGAGGATGTGGCCGTCACGTCGAGCTGCCGCATGGTTGCACCAGGCGCAAAGGATAGTCTGCCCATTTCGTAGCGACGGCGAATGGCGTCGGTAATCAGATCAAGAAAGTCGCCGGCATCGACGGTGGACTTCCACACCGTCGCCCACGTGAGCGCGTCACCAAACGATGTACGAATCACAGCGTATTGATCGCCGGCGATACCCTGCGCGCCTCGACGTGCCACGGCTTCATCCTTGAGGTGCTGCACCAGAATCAGTCGCGTTTCGAATTCGCCGAACGTATTGCTGTAGGTCACGGTGCCACTTGCGGGTGGCGCGAGCGCAACGCGCACGGGCACCTCACGCTGGGCGCTCGTAGTGGTGAAATACGCAGCGTCGTTGAGAATCTGCGTGGTGGAAATGGGCAAATCGTTGAGCAGTTCTTTCTCCGGTCGCTTCTCAATGAAACGTCGGACAAAGTCCGCGCCGCCGAGGTACGGAAAGAGCAAGCCTTCGCGTATCGCTCGCGGCGCCGAGGCAAACACTGGCATGCTGCCCTGCCCATCACGAATCACGTCCCTGATGCGGTCCCATCCGCCGGGCAGCACGAGCATCGGGCCCACGTTCGGGTCGAGTCGCAGCTGTTCGAAGACAGCCTGTCCTTCAAGGATGGCTTGCGCCGCACCCTGGCGGTCGGCGCTCTCGTCGCTCTTCTGAATGGAGTCGATGTTCACGTACTGATCTTGCAGTGCGTGCATCAGTTCGTGGGCCACGGTCTGGTTCAGCATCAGCGCAGGCGATCCGTCAACGACGTACAGTACCTTGGTGGTCGGGTCGTAGTAACCAATGATTTGTTCTTCGAGCAACCGCTGCAGCAGCGCGCCCAGGTTCATCGTGTCGGGAATCAATCCCAACAACCGATACGCGCCTTGCTGACCGGTGATCTGTGTTTGCGTGCGCTCGCTCGTCAGTTGCTGCATCACGAAGCGTGCGACTTCCTCCTTGCTTTTGCTGGCAAGCTTTGGCGGCGTCTTGAACTTCATCCCCGTTTGCTTCTCAAGCTTGGGGGTGAACTTGGCGACGAGATCGGCGTACGGGCCATCGCTCGTCGTGGTGCGTTTCTCACACGACGTCACGCCGACCAGGCAGAGCAGCAGACGGGCGACGATGCGGGCAGATTGGCGATGGTGCAAAGCGATTTGGTTGGTGTGTTCGGTCATGCCGGAAAGGCACGTTGCACGTACCAGGCGATGAGACGATCACCCCAAAGCAAGGTGAGCATCGCAGCGGGCGCAAGGAAGACACCGAACGGCACCTCGGGAAACGCGAACTCGGTGGCCGATCGTTTGGCGCGCACCCATACGATGGGCCCCACGACGACAAGAAAGAATACCGCGCCCACCGCCGCGCCGACGATGATGGTCAGGAGCGCGCGCTCAGCACCTAGTGCGGCACCAACGACCGCCATCAAGGTGGTGTCACCGAAACCCATCGCCTCGCGCTTCATGGCAATCTCGGCCAGCCAGCCGATAATTGTGATCGCCCCCGCGCCGGCGCACGCACCGATGAATGCCGGCCACGGTGTCGCAAACTGACTCGTCTCGCCCATGAAGAAACCGGCGATCGCCGCAACAAACACGAAGATCAGGCCACTGAGCGTAAAACCGTCAGGAATGAGGTAGTGCTTGGCGTCGGTGACCGCGATGCCAAACAGTATCGTCCCGAACATCGCGATACGCACTGCTTCAAACGTGGCGCCGTAGACGATCACCGCCAACGCCCAGCCTAACGCAACCACGAGCTCGACGGCCGGATACTGCAGAGAGATGGGCAATGCGCACCCGCGACACTTGCCGCGCAGCAGCAGCCAGCTAACGAGCGGAATATTCTCGTACCAAACAATCGGACGTTCGCAGCGCGGACAGCGCGAACGCGGGCTGACCACGCTCAAATCCAGTGGCCAGCGTGCGATACACACGTTGAGGAATGAACCGAATGACGCCCCGAGCACGAAGGCGGGCAGGACGATTAAGACGAGAAAATCCGGAGAGAGCGGTGTCATCGGTGTGGGTGACAGAAAACAGAGATCGAGCGACGCTGACCATGCAGGAAAACAGCGACGCTCCGCCGGCTACACCGGACGCATCGCGTGCAACAAAATTCCCGTCGCCACCGCGACGTTGAGTGACTCCACGCCTGGCGACATACGAATGGCCAACCGTTGTGCTGTCTTCGCCGCCACGTGCGCCGAGAGTCCAGCCCCTTCGTTCCCAACAACCAGCGCCAACCTGTCCGCGAGCGCCAATCGCGTCGCGCTGTCGAGCGCGTCACCGGTTGCATCGGCTGCGCAGCACGGAATGCTGTGCCCATTGAGAAATGCTGCCACCGCGTCCCAGCTACTGGCCATCGCGTTGTGCGAGAACAGCGCACCCATCGCACTACGGACGACTTTGGCGTTCCAGAGGTCAACGGTACCCGGGAGCGCCAGCGTGGCGGTGACGCCGAGTGCGGCCGCCGTCCGGATGACGGTGCCGACATTCCCTGGGTCCTGCAACGCATCGAGGATGAGGTAACGCGCGACGACGGGCGGTGCCGACAACTGTCGGTCGGGTATGCGGGCGACAGCCAACACGCCCTGCGGCCCGTCAGTATCGGCAGCCGTGAGAAACTCTGCCTCGCTGACGTCCTGAACCACGAGACCACGCGCGAGCGCGCGGTCGCGCAGCGCGGCACCGCGACCATCATTCGCGAACGACGGCGCGACCAGCAGTCCGACCACGTCGAGTGGCGAGTCGAGCAAGGTTTCGACGGTTCGCAGCCCCTCGGCCACAAAACACTGCTGCCGTTCTCGCGCCTTTCGACGCTGTAAGTCTCGAGCGAGCGTCAGCAGCTTCACTGTCGGTGTACTACGGTAGCCGTCGTACGAACTCGGTCACGAGCGCTTCGAAACGCGGCGCCACGGCGCGCCCATTGTCAATGACTTCGGCGTGACTCAATGTGGTATGCGCGATGCCCGCCGCCTGATTGGTGATGCACGACACCGCAGCCACGCGCATGCCAAGCGCTCGCGCGACGATCACTTCCGGTACGGTCGACATTCCCACCGCATCGACGCCAAAGTGTTCGAGCATCCGCACTTCGGCCGGTGTTTCGTAGGTCGGCCCGAGCAACCCGCAATAGATGCCGTCTTGCAACGTGACGCCGACGGCGCGACCGGCATCGTGCAACAAGTCACGCAGCGCACGATCGTACGGATCGGACATATCGGGGAAGCGCTCGTCACCCGCCTCAACGGGACCGGAGAGCGGATTGCGAAACATCAGATTCATGTGGTCGGCAATGACCATCAGATCGCCTGGCACAAACGTTCGTCGCACACCACCGGCCGCATTCGATGCGAAATAGACACGAGCGCCGAGCGCATGCAGCACACGCACGGGAAATGCGGCGAGCGACGCATCGTGTCCCTCATACATATGAAAGCGACCGGCGAGCGCCACGATCGGTCGCTCCGCCAGCCGACCAACGATCAACTGCCCAGCGTGGCCCGCCACCGTCGCTGTCGGAAACCCCGGCACATGCGAGAACGGAATACGCACCGTCTCACTAATCGCGTCAGCGAGACCGCCGAGCCCCGATCCAAGGACGATTCCACACACTGGCGTGCGCATCTGCTCGCCAACCTGGACGCGAATGTAGTCAGCCGCGATCTGCGCGGCTGACGCGCCCGGTCCGCCCGCGTGCGCGGCGAAACTCGCGGTGGCAAAAGCAGCGCTCATGTGATGTCGGGCGCGGTGGAGAGAAGGTGTGCGATATCGCGCGCCGCCGTTTCGCGCAACGCCCGCCGCAGCGTGAGTGGCAAGAACGCTGCATCGAAGGCCGCCAGTGAGAGTTGGCCCAACAGATGCAGATCGTACCCCAAATGCGTCGCGCAGCGCATATACTCGTCGGTCAGAGACACGCCGCTCATCAGTCGATTGTCGGTATTGATCGTGACGACGGCGCCGAGTCGAACATAGCGCGCGAGTGGATGTTCAGCGAACGTCTGCACGACGCGCGTCTGCACATTGCTGGTCGGGCACACTTCGAGCGCGATCTGGCGATCCACGACGTACGCCTCGAGCGACGGATCTTCGAACAACCGAGTGCCGTGCCCAATACGATCTGCCGAGCAGCGGTGTACCGCCTCGCGGATGGAATGGGCGCCGTCACCTTCGCCGGCGTGGACGGTGACTGCCAAGTCGTGCGCGCGCGCCACCGCAAACGCCGCCGCGTGCGCGTGCGCCGGATTTCCAGCTTCGGCGCCGGCGAGATCAAAGGCCACCACGCCGCGATCCCTGAACTCGGCGGCCAGTTCGGCCATTTCGAGCGCGTGCGGCGCCGGAAAGCTGCGCAAAGCGCAGACAATGACGCGCGCGACGGTGCCAGTCTCACGTTCGCCGCGCGCGAGACCGCGCAGGGCCGCCAGCAGCACGCGCTCCAGCGACAACCCACGACGCGTATTCAACGCCGGACAAAAGCGCACTTCGAGATACCGCACGCCGTCCGCGGCGGCATCTTCCACCAGTTCATGGGCGATGCGTTCGATCGACGTTTCATCCTGCATCACCGCGAGCGTGACTTCAAACCGCGCCAGATAGTCGGCAAGATTCTGTGCATCATCGACACGCATCCAGGCGCCAAGCGCGGCTTCCGATGTGACCGGCAGCGTGATGCCGTCCTCGCGAGACAGTTCGTACAGGGTGCTCGGTCGAAGTGAGCCATCAAGATGACAGTGCAACTCCGCCTTCGGCATCCTTCGCACGATCTCGGCAAGCGCCGATTGCGACATCGTCATGCGGATTCCTCAACACGGTCGCGCACACTCACCACGCGAAAGATCGCGCCCGTGGTGAGCGGAGTATCCGCCGCGATCGGCAAACCACGACTGTCCGCAAGGCGTGAGTGTCCAACCGCGATCTGCGCTGCCTGTTCGGGGCTGAGCGCACGCACGGCATCCAGCGCGGTTGTCCCGGGTGGGAGCGAGACGCCTCGCTCGTTGACGTACACGCGAACGTCCGTTGGCACCGTCATTGGCGATTCGGCGGCGCCACGACGCGTACCCGCGCTGTGGCGTCGCCGCGAACGGGTTGCGGCAGTCGCTGCAAGTGCGCGACCAGCATATCGATGTCACGCAGCGGCAGAAAGCGACGCGACTGCGTCTGGCGCATGGTGCGGCCTTCGTCATCGTCGATCATGAAATCGTTCATCGTCAGAGTATACATGCGCGTCGGTGATATCGCGTGCCCATTGGCGCGAGCGAGTCGCACCACGCGATGGCCCATCGCTTGTGTAGTGTCGACATCAACCAACAGCCCGCTCACATGCACGCGGATGCCGCGGGAGAACCAGCGCTCCGCGACGCGCGCTAACTGGCGTCCGCTGAGCCGCACACGCACCAGCACGTTGCCAAACGGCGCAACGCCATGCACGTCCCCGAACGTGATCCGTTGCGCCATCAAATCCGCGCGCATGCCATCACTGTTCCAGACGGAGAAGTCGCTCGCACCACCGATGCGGGCGGCGTCGGCGATCATGTTGCCCAAGGCGTGCTGGGCGCCGCTGCGTCGCATCGTGTCCGCCAATGTGGCAACGCGACGATTGAGTCGTTCGCTTACGCGCGCATTCGACGCGCGCACAATGGAGTCGACCACGGGGTCCGCGCCATCGGTATCGTCGCCCCATACCTGTCGAACCTCACTCCGCGTTTCGCCACTATCGAGCGGCACATCAACAACGACGATCGCCCGACCGCTCGACGCCGCTTCAACAAATGGCATGCGCTCAACGCGCGTGCTGACATTTTCGTGCGCGTGCCCGGCGACAAACACGTCGGGACGATCGGTGAGGCGTTTTGCCACGTCCAGGCCAGATCCACGACAGACCGTGGGTGCTTCGCGATCACAACGCGCACCCTCATGGATCACGCTAATCACGATGTGCGCCCCGGCCGCACGAAGTGCCCGTACGCGCTCGCTCAGCAGTGGAGCGGGATCAAGGAACTGCAGGTCACGCACATTGCGCAGTTTGGTCGTCGCGCGCGTGTGCGTGGCGGCCGCGCCAACCACACCTATGCGCAGATCCCCGCGGACAATCATCGTGTCGCCGGATATCCACGCGGGCATCCGTCCGTCGGCACCGCGCACGTTGACGCCGAGCATGGTGTAGTTGAGCTCCGACAAGCGGCGGCGCAGCGTGTCTTGTCCGAAATCGAACTCGTGGTTGCCCAGCGCACCGGCAGCGATGTGCAGTCGACGCAGCACGGCGACCGTTGGGCGACCAGCATCCCAGTCGGATGCGGGCGACCCCGTAAACACGTCGCCGCCATCAATGACGACGCTCTGACAAGCGACGGTGCACTCGGCTTCGGCCCGCGCGATCGCGGCCGAGAGCGCCACCGCACCGCCCATGAGCCGTCCCGAATCATTTGGACGAGGCAGTAAGGCGGCGTGAAAATCGCTCATCGCGATCACGCGTACCGTGCGAGTGGGTACCGGCGCTCCTCGCGCGAGGCGTGATGACGTTGCGCGCGGACGCGCGGCCGATTCGGCGGGCGAAGACACAGCCGTTGGTGCACTGCCACCAGACTCGGCACCCCTGCCACGTGCCTGCTCGGCGTACGCAGCGGCGACAGCGGCGGCTGGCGTGAGTCGCCAGTTGCGCGTGCCGTACGTCGCCGACGCAATGCTGCCCGCGCGACGCACTTCATCAATCACCAGCTGCCGGATATCAACGTCTTTCTCATAGACGATCGGCGAACCCGCAAGCATGGCATAGCCGCCGCCACCGCTGTGGCGATAGTTGTTGAGCGCGAGGGTGAACGAGTCCGTTGCTGCAATTGGCCGCCCGCGGAACTCCAGTCGCGTGATGCGCTGACCGACCGGTTGTGTCAGATCAATGATGTAGTCGGCTCCACTCAGGACATCGAAGTTATAGCCAGCGACGGCGGGATCGATGATGCCGCCATCGGGAATCGCACTGTTGGCTGTGAGCGAGCGGTAGTAGCGCGATGCATGTTCGAGGTACGCGCGCACTTGCGCACCCGAAACCCGAATCGCGCGCAAGGTGTTGTCATATGGATAGAGTTTCGACAGTGACGCCGCGGTGATTTGTCCACTATCCAGGGACGCGTCGAGACTGAAGACGGCCGTCGCGGATAAATCGGCACCGGCCTCCCGACGCATGAGTTCGTTGACGAGATCGGTGATCGGCATGTCGACCACGCGCGCACTGTCAGCACTCCATCGCACGGCGGTGCGGCCCACGGGCGCGTTGACCCAGGCGAGCGTCGCACGATGCGTGCCCGCGCTTGCCGCGACCACGGCCGCGTTTTCTGTATGCCCCGAGACCGAGACAGTCTGCCCTCGGTGCGCAACAACCGTCCAGCGACCTTTGCCTTTCTCGACCGTGAGCGTGGCCACACTGACCGACGCCGCCCAATTGCGCGGTTGCACCACGAGCGCACCGTTGATGGTCGAATCGACCAGCGTTTTGTGCGAGTGACCGAAAACGACCAAGTCAATGCCGTTGATCTCTCGTGCGACGCGTGCCGCTACGTTTTCCGATGGCAGTCCAGTAGCGACGGTATCGTACGTCGATGGTTCATCAAGTCCCGCGTGCAGGAGCACGATAATGACGTCTGCGTTTCGCTTCCGCACGTCGCTCACGGCCTGTCGCACCGCAGGAACAATATCCGACACCGTGACGCGCGCTGCCCGCAGATGCTCGCGGTCCCACACCATCGCGCCCGGTGTCGTTGCACCAACAATGCCAATGCGAACGCCGCGACGCTGGATGACCGTAAACGCGGCAACCGACAGTTGACCCTGCGGCGCGCGAACGTTCGCCGCAAGAAATGGAAAACCTGCCTGCCCGATCGCCGCCGAAAGCAGCGGCACGCCATAGTTGAATTCGTGATTGCCGATCACCGCCGCGTCGTAGCGCATCACGTTCATCGCCGCGATCACCGGGTGCACAGGCGGCGGGGCCACCTTGGCGGCGACAAACAGCAGCGGGTTACCCTGGAGCATGTCCCCGGCGTCAACAAGCACCACACGTTGGGGATGGGCGGTGCGCAGCGAGTCAACGATCGTGGCCGCCGCCGCGAGGCTGTGCGTCGGGTCTGCCCTGTTCGCGTAGTAGTCCCAACCGCGCAATCGGCCATGGACGTCGGTGGTGGACGCGACGACCAGATCGAGCCGTTCCGCGGCCGCCAGCGAACGCACCTCTTGCTCTGCGCCCGGAGACTTGAGCCCGAGCGACGGGACAGACTGGGCGTCCGCCACGCGTGGTCCAACGCCGAGCGCAACCAACGCAAGCGCGCGACGGCCACAGCGTGCTGACCAGCGGCAACGTTCCATGGGGGAATGCTAGCGGCAGCCCAGCCCGACGAGGAGGGGAGCGTGACCATTGTTGGTTGACCCCACCCTACGCGCTCGCGAGGTTGTGCCATGTGCGCGCGTCGCGAAGTTCCGGGACGCAGATCGCCAGGATCGCGTCGGTACGGATCCGTTACGCGGTCGTTGCACCCTCATCACGAGACGCGGCCATCTACCACATGTTGTTACGTCGACTCCGACACGCTCGGGTATGAAACCGCTGATCATTGGTATCGCGGGCGGCACCGGTTCGGGAAAATCGACGGTCGCGCGCAAGGTGGCCGAGGCACTTCCGCATGCGTCGGTCGCGTTTTTGGAGATGGACGCGTACTACCGGGATTTCCAGCATCTCACGCTCGCACAGCGACAACATGTCAACTGGGATCATCCCGACGCGTTCGACTTTGCACTGCTCACCGAGCATCTCTCGGCCCTCGCGCGCGGCGAGCCCGTGGGCATGCCTGTCTACGAATTTGCAACGCATGCGCGCAGTCCGCGTACGGTACGGATCGAGCCAGCGGACGTTGTGGTCATCGACGGCATTTTGCTGCTGTGCGACGA
>JAYSVL010000042.1:0-8262 GCA_043718595.1 Gemmatimonadaceae bacterium | reverse complement strand
CGGAGGTCCGTGGCGTTCACCTGCGTATGCCCACTGAACACCCGAAAGTAGTCGTCGACTCGCTGTGAATTTAGGTACGCGACAAGGCCGCGGGCCACAGGAAGGTGTAGTCCTTGATGGTCCCGATGTACAACGTTGAGGTGATTCTCGAAACCAACAAACTCTCCGGGGAGTGCTGTGCCGTCGAAAAGGTACGCTACAACTCTACGTCTCTCTTCTTTCGAACTGAATCGACGAAGAACCACATAGCACCCTTTTGGCATCAACCACTTCTCCGTCGACGGGTTACGAAGAATGGAATTTGGCTTTCGTCCTTTCTTGGGCCACTGAAGCTGACCACCGGTGAAGTGAGAGGCGTACAGGAGGGGCATCGCTCCCGGGATCGCATCGGACTTGATGTGGTCGCGAAGCCTAAAGTCCACGACCGGGCCGGTGCAGACGTCGAGCCCGATCTCACGAAGTGTGTTTCCGGGTAGTCCTGTTGCTCCAACCGAACCTTGAGTAGGAACATGCATCGTTAAATCGGAATCACTCGATGCCACGACATCTGAAAAGGAACACACCCTAGTCGAGAGATCCGCGAAAGCCTGGTCTGTTGAAGTCGAGACCGTCACGGAACCTTGGTCTCCGCCAACCACAAATCGTAAAATGACATTCTCCTGAAGTACTGAATCTTCGGAGAACGCGGAATCTCGACGTCCAAAAACATGAATGTGACTTATCGCTACTCGGTCGAGAAGCCACTGACGGAACGGGCGGAAATAGGTCCCGTTCATAAAGCTTCGCGGCACAATCGCGACAATCTGGGCATGCCGAGAACACACCGCGACAGTGCATGCGAGGAAACAGGTATAAAGGTTCGTAGTTTCGAGTCCAAGCTTCCGCAACCACGATCGGTATTGCGACTTAATGTTGATTTTCTTGTATGGAGGATTGAGTATGGCGTGAGTATACGATGGATTGTCCCCGATTTTCGCCAGCATAACCGCGTGCGCAACGAAGTCTCGTGCGAACACCACGCCGTCGACGCGGACCAGGGACGCGATGGTCGCCCTTAGCTCGGTGACAAACGTCGGTTCCATTTCGTAGCAGGTAGCGTGAATTCGGCGATCTCCAACCGAGTGCGCAACTGCTGCGGTAAGCGCACCCATTCCTGCACCCGGATCCAGCAATACGATGTCCTGATGTTCCTCGAATGTGAGCAGCGACGCCATAAACCGGGCGACCGGCGCCGGAGTAAAAAACTGCCCATGCGTTGATCGATGCTCGCGATTGACCGACCCGGAGACTAGGACGCGACGATCGTCGACTGCTTTGAGTACTGACTCGGCGGCGGCGGCGTTGTAATCCAGCACTGAGTGCACCGAACTATCCACTTGGTTGAAGAATGCGGGTAGACGCACGGAGCGGACACTTACCGAGTACCGCCGCTACACTTGAATTTACATCGTCGCCGCGGTTTGGCCGCACCAAAAGCGCGCCGGACCAGCCAAATTGTCGCGTACATGTGGCGCCATTGCCGATGATGGCAGAAACCGCTCTTCCTTGTGTAGGAGTCCGCCCCATTCTAGGTCGGATTACGCCGTCGTCGAGCCGCTCTCGGCGACGCCTTACGACTCCACGTAGTCCAGGTCGACGCCGAACGTCTCGTCCAATTGCGTGAGTGCGATCGCGGCGACCGCGAAACACACGGCGCCCACAATGAGTGCCGCCGAAGAGACGGGCATATGCGTTCTCAGTGCACCGAAACTGCTTGCCGCGAACAGCGCAGACCCGCGAATAAAGTTGGGCACGGTCGTGGTCACCGTGCCACGCACGTTGGTGCCAAATTGCTCGGCGGACGTTGTCATCAACACCGCCCAGTAGCCAACCGTCGCGCTGATGAGAAAGTTGAGTGCGTAGAGCAGATTAGCCGTTAGTGCGGACACTTGCGTGTAGGTGACAATCAACACGAAGCCAGCGCCAATGCACATCGCGAGCACCGTCTTACGGCTCTTGAGACGCTGGCTGAGCAGACCGCTTGCAAGGTCGCCGATGGCGAGTCCCATCGAGCCAAAGAGGATGGCTTTGGCGGCCGACACGCCCGCCACACCAAGGCCGGACGCGATCTCCGGTGCGAACGTCAGCAAGACGCCGTTGGCAAAGTAAATCGGCACGCCAACCAACACGCAGGCGACATACTTGCGCAGGCGTCCACCACGCAACAACAACAAGGGACGCATCGGCGTGGTGACGGCGGTCCGCGTGAACAACGCAGACTCCGCCAGTCGCACGCGCGCGACAAGCAGAACGAGACCGAGCACGCCGCCGAGCACGTATGCCGTTTTCCAGTGCAGCAGCGGGCCAACGAGCGCGGCGGTCGTGACGCCGAGCAGCCCCATCGTCGCGACGATGGTTGTGCCGATGCCTCGCTGTTCCCTGGGCAGCGACTCGGCCACCAGGGTGATTGCGGCACCGAGTTCACCGGCGAGGCCAACGCCGGCGACGAATCGGCAAAGCGCGTACACGGGCACATTCGTGACGAACGCGTTGGCCACGGACGCCAGCGAGTACATCAGAATCGAGCCAAACAACACAGACAACCGTCCCTTCTTGTCGGCCAGCAACCCCCAGACAACACCGCCCACCATCATGCCAGCCATCTGCGCGTTGTAGATCGTGATGCCAGCGTCCAGCACGGCTGCTGGATCGGTGATACCCATTGCGTTCAGTGACGTCAATCGCACCACGCCATAGAGTGCGATGTCAAACAAGTCGACGAAGTAGCCGAGCCCCGCAATGAGGATCGTATACGACCAGACGGATCGAATGTCCTTGAGCGTAGTCACAGGTGAGGTATCGTGTGCAAACCGATCGACGCACGCGGCGAAGGGGACCGCGCCTGGGATTTGACAACCAGCCCTGCGCGGTCGTAAGCTGTACAGGTCTGATCATCATATTACTTGGCACGCCCATGTGGCGTGACGTGAGCACGAATGTCGACCAACGACCGTCACACCACACACGCGCCCGAGTGGTCGGCGCATGCCACGCTGGTTGAAGTTGGACCGCGCGATGGCTTTCAGGTCGAAAAAATGTGGATCCCGACCGAGCAGAAGGTCGCGATCATTCGCGGACTCGTGGCTGCGGGCGTGCGCCAACTGCAGCTCACGGCGTTCGTGCATCCGCACCGTGTGCCACAGATGGCCGATGCGGAAGCGATTTGCGCGGCGTTTTTGCCGGCACCCAACGATGTGCAGTTTTCGGGGCTGGTGCTCAACGAGAAGGGGGTCGATCGTGCGCTCGCCGCTGGCCTGACGACGCTCGACGTGTCACTCGCGCCGGACGACCGGCAGAGTCATCGCAACACCGGCATGTCGATGGACGAAGCGTGGGCACGTGCACGTGAGATGCTCCGCATCGCCACGTCGGCGCGTTGTGCGGTGCGGGTGGGGCTCCAGGTGGTCTTCGGCTATCGCGCTCCCGGTGATGTACCGCTTGCACGTGTGATCGCGATGGCCCATGATTTTGTTGAGCGTGGCGCCGTGGGCATTTCACTCGCCGATTCGACAGGTCTGGCCAATCCCGTGGCGATTGAACGGACCGTTCTCGCCGTTCGCGACGCGATTGGCGATACCCCCATCGTGCTCCACTTGCATGACACACGTGGCATGGGGCTGGCCAATGTTGTCGCTGGCCTGCGCGCCGGCGTGACGCGCTTTGACACGTCGCTGGGCGGGATGGGTGGTTGCCCGTTTATCGCCGGTGCCACCGGCAATATTCCCACCGAAGATACCGCGCATATGTTGCACGAAATGGGCATTGCGACCGGCATCGATGTGCGCGCGGTGTCGAAGCTTGCGCGCACTATGGAATCGTTCCTCGGACGACGTCTCGACGGCAAGCTGCACGCCCTGCTCGACGATGACACGGCACCTGCCTGAGCGCGGCGTCCAATCTCGCCCGCGTTGCCATACCATCATCCACACACAGACTCGGAACGCGCCATGTCCAGCCACCCCGCCCGACGAGAGTTTCTCGCACAACTTGCCGCATCTGGCGCACTGATGGCCGGCATGGTCCCGACATTGCCGTTCGATGCGCCGCAGCAGTTGTCGGGCGTCACTCCGTTCGCGCCGAGTGCGGATGACGATGACGCCAAAGTGTTCGCCGCCGCACGCAAGCACTTTCTCTTCCCGACCAACGTCACGTATTGCAACACAGGGACGCTTGGTGCCTCACCGCGCCAGGTGATGGCGGCCCATGTGAATGGACTGCAGCAGCTCGAGCGTGAGCTTCCGGACTGGCCGTACTTCCAGGCCGACGGCGAACCGCTGACCGGATACCAGCCACTCGCCGACTTCCGCGCGGAGGCCGGGGCATTTCTCGGCGCGCCGGTGGACGAGATTGCGTTTACGCAGAACGCGACGGTTGGCATGAGCATGCTCGCCAACGGTCTCGATCTACAGTCCGGCGATGAGGTGGTGACGACCGACCAGGAACACTCCGGCGGGCTTGGCGGCTGGTTGTTGCGCGGCAAACGCCATGGCGTGGTGGTCAAGCAACTGCCGATGGACGGCGCATTTGCCAAGGGTCCGGACGCGATTCTGCAGGCCTTCGCCGATGCGATCACGCCGCGAACCCGAGTCGTGATGTTCAGTCAGATCACGTCGGGATTTGGAGTCAAGATGCCGACGCGCGAGTTGTGTACGCTCGCGCACGATCGCGGCGCGCTGGCCATTGTCGACGGTGCGCAGGCCGTGGGTCAAATGAAAGTGGACGTGAAGCAGTTAGGCTGCGACGCGTATGTGGCGAGTCCGCACAAGTGGCTGCTCGCGCCAAAGGGCACGGGCATTCTCTACGTTACGCGCGCCTTGCAACCGCGCGTCTGGACAACGCTGGCCAGCGGTGGTTTTGACGATGAGGCGGCGGGCGCATTCCGTTTTATGCACTATGGCACCGGGAGTCTGCCGGTGATGTTCGGGCTGCGCGCGGCAATCAAGTTCATCACCAGCATTGGCATCGAACGCATTGAACGCTGGGATACGATGCTGACGAGTCGTCTGCGCGAGGGACTGGCCCGTATTCCACTTGCGCGCCTGACCTCACCGCGTGATCCCAGGCTCGCGGCTGGCATCACCACGTTCTCGTTCAATGGGCAGCCAGGGCGCGATTTGCAGAACGCGCTCTGGGAGCGAAAAATTCGCGTGCGCGCGCAGGGCGGCAGTCGCGGCGTTCGTTTATCGGCGCATCTGTACGTCAGTCCGGCCGATATTGATCGCGTGCTGGAAGTCACTGCCTCCATGACAAAAATCGGCTAAGGAACGATACGCAGCTATCGCTGCCCCCGAGTGCGATACGGCTGTCGTCCGTTGCAGCTGCTCTCGAACACCACCGTCACCTCGGCGACCAACTCGCCATCTCGCGCCTTGAGCGTGGCGCGATGTCCACCGTCCCAGTCTGGTAGCGTGACCCACAACTCCACGCCCGCGCCCATCGCTTCGTCATCGAGATACCACTGCATGTCGTCCGGTGACAACAGCTTCCCGTTGCACCCGGTCGCCGCTCCCCAGAGCCGGACCGCCTCGCTTGTGCGCACCGTGGCACCCGGCCGTGGCCACAGGATCGCCGCGTGCGGGGCACGACGAGGAATCTCGACGCGCACCGGATCCGACGTCACGGCATGAAAACCATCGGAGACAATCACACGGATGAGCGCATCGCCACACGTCAACGTCGATACAGGAACGACCGCGACGTCGTCGTCTAACTTGATCGCCAGCGCCTGCCAATGCTGACCGTCGTCCGCTGACCACTGCACAAGACGTTCAGTGTCATACGCGTCCGATGCGGTCGTCAGCCAACGCACGTACACAAACTCGCCGGTAACGGCCACGTGCAGACCGTCAATGCTCGGCGGTGCGGCAGGCGCCTGACGCGACCACAGTTCATTCTCCCCCTGCATCACGCGAATGTTGAACGTGTTCGCATCGTCTGGGATCATGACTTGCACCAGACCTGAGGGCGGCTCGTCACTCGCTCCATCGCATCCGCCACCGCAGCCGCACGATGCGTGCAACGTCATCTGGCGAAGGGGTACGCGCTGCAACACACGAAAGTTTGCATCGCGCAACTCGACGAACGTGTCTGGAATACGGTTGCCGCTTTGCGTAGAACGTGTGTCAAGTCGGAGCACACTGCGCACATCAATACGCTCGTCGCGCAACACTCCGGTCACCACAATCATGCGTGACGGATTTGGGTCGACGAGCACGTTCACTCGGCGGCCGACCCACGGTGGCGGCGGATCGGGGCGATCAAACACCGACGGTCCATGGTACTGCTCGTCGAGATACGCTGGCAGCCCTTCGCGATCGCCCGCGATGCGCGTCGGACTAAACTTTGGATGCAACAACAGCCGTTGATAGTGATACAGCGACATCCATGACGGACCGCAGTACGACATGAAGTCGCTCACCGACGACGGCGGATATATGGTGCCGTTCGACACATCCATGCCGTACTCGCCAATCGACGCGGTGCGGTTCGCGACGGAGTCGTACGGTTCATAGGCCGGATAATTGGGATCTCCAGCGTCACCCGAGCCGAGCCCACACGGGCCGTGCGAGAACCCAAGCACATGCCCCAGTTCGTGCGCCATCGCCATGCCATCGCCGTTGCGCCCCGTTCCGACGTTCGCGCTGCCGCCACCACAACCGCTCGCACCGCCAATAGGAATGCCGGTGGGCAGCAACGCGTAGTAGAGCGAGTCAGATCGGTTGCCATCGGCAACACGAATGAGACTCAGCCAGAACAAAATATTGTTCCAGGGCTGCGGGCACGCCCCGCCGACAATCTCGCCAAGCAACGGCTCGCTCCACGTCATCAAACCGGCGAGACTGATCCGCGGCGTTTGCGAAACCGGGAACATGCGCAAGGTTGTCGCGGCCGTAGACTGAAAATCGGCCAACGTGGGTGCGGTGAGACGCAACTGGTTGTTGTTGGCGTCAGGGCCGATGAACTGCACCGGAACACCGCGGATAGTGAGTGTTTGCAGCAGCGACGCGTCGATATCGACGAACGTCTCAGATTTGTCGCCGCCGTCCGCGGTTCGCACCTGCACCTTGAGCCGTACGTGGCCGCGCATCGCGGCGGCGGGGATGACAAAGTTGAGCGAGTCGCCGCTCGACGAACGTTCGCTGGCGTAATTTGGGTCGGGCGCCGCACGCACACTCGCTGGCCATTGCTGCGTCAGCGGCTGCACATCGATCCACTCAGCGAGTCGCCGTTTTTGCAGGGTAACCGTCCCGACAACGCCCCAGATGGTCGCCGGCCTGTGGCGCACGTACACGCGCACACGGGCGGATTTATCGGCGACGAGTCGCACTGAGTTGTCAGGACCACGGTCGGCCGGGTCGGTGAGATGCAACTCGGCACTGCGATACTGAATGGATTGTGTGACCTCGACCCCGTCGATGTGCAGTCCGGAGTAACGGAAGTCGCCGCGCACGGCGTTGACCAGATACTCGCGAATTGCTGACTGCAGTACGCTGCTGCTCACGGAAGCCTCACTGATGAGTGTGCTCTCGCCGCACGCGGAGCCTGACGATGTTCTTTCGTCGCGTGAGCGCGACCATGCATACGCGCGTCGGCGCGTCCCGTCAATCACCACACGCAATTCGCTACGGTGTAGCAGCACCGAGCTGTAGTGTGGTGCGTGGCCTGTCGACGCTACGGAGACACCACTACGTCCATGGCCGCCGTTTCAATGCGCCCACCGCTGCGCCGTACTTGCACAAACACGCGATACGTGCCAGCCGAAGGAAAGGCTACCGGGAAGTTGATGTCACCGCTCGTTGGCATGGCCGCGTCCATCTGCATCGCGTGGGGTTGTTGCTCACCGTGATTCACCGTGTCACCAGCCTCGCGACGGAGTAAGCGTTCCTGCGCGGCCATGGAGCTCGTGCCCATCGGATGCAGATGCATGAACACCTGGCCATCGGTGCGCACGACCATGGCGTGGCCAGCCATACCGAGCCACGGCAAAAGTGCGGCGGGAGATCCATCGCGATTGGTGATGCGTGCACGAATAGTGACGTCGCGTCCGACAGTTGGTGTGCCGTCAACGCGAATAGCAATTTGTGCGCCGTCCGTCAACGCTGCGGGTGTGCTGCCCACGAGCAATGGTGCGCTCGTCCACGCGTCATCACCGTCCACATTTGGGGGCGACGCACCTGCTGGTACGGTAATTGTGTCCGCCATCGACACGGCGTACCCACTTTC